>NZ_JAIWPT010000027.1 GCF_021191695.1 Proluteimonas luteida | reverse complement strand
GGCAAGGTCATCGTCTGCGCCGTCATGCGCAAGCTCCTCCACCTGGTCTGGGGCGTCCTGCGTTCGGGCAAGCCATTCGATCCCCAACACGCCATTGCATAGGCCGCCGCAAGACGGTATCTACGCGCTGATCCGCGTCATCCGCGACCATCCGTGGCCGAACCGCTTTTCTTTCGCCACGGATCCACACGGATGTGCGCGGATAGAGCAAATATGGCGGTCGAGGCGAGGCATGCGCCCCCCCTGCTTCTGACCCGCTTCACCTGTGGAAACAAGCGCACGGGGCGGGTCGAGACCCGCCTTGCGCGCCGAGGTTGGTCCCCGGCGTCGAGGTGGGCTGTCCCGTTCCCCGGCATCCGCCACTGCCGCGGTCACGCCATCCGTGCCCGCCGTCGCAGATCGGCGACGCCATAGCGCGACCGCCGTCGCGGTTCGGGTTTACCCCAGCTGTCGGTCGACCCCGCTGTCCGCGTATTCCGGACGGGCAGGGGATGACCGCCACCGAGGTGGCCGCGAGGAGAGGGGAATGAAGGGCATTCAGTTACGCAGCCGCCTGGCTGCCGCAGTGGCGCTGGCAGTGATTCCGCTGGCGGGGGTGGCCGGCAACGACACCGGCGCGGCGCGCTGGGCCGCTGTCGAGGGTGGCGTGCGCACGACCGAAGATACGCAGGTGTCGCAGCTGCAACGCGAGCAGGCGCTGGCGCTGCAACGCGAGCGCATCGCCTATCCGCGCCTGTTCGCGCGCGCCTACGCGGCCTATCCGCGGATCCCGCGCGGCACCCTGGAGGGCATCGCCTTCGTGCAGAGCCGCTGGGCGCACCTGCGGCCCGAGGCCCATGCGGCGGACGACAGCCATCACCACAAGCCGCCGGCCTACGGCGTCATGGGCCTGTACCACGGCGACGGATTCGCCGACCAGGTCGGCGAGGCCGCCGCGCTGCTCGGCGTGCAGGCGCAGCGGGTGATCGACGACCCGGCCACCAACATCCTCGCCGCGGCCGCGCTGCTGGACCAGCAACTGCGCCACGCACCGGCCGACGATGTGGCGTCCGCGGCGCCGGCGCTGGCCGCCTACGCGGGCTTCTCGCCCGACGGCGCGGCCAAGGCCGGCGCGATCGACGACTACGCGCGTGCCAGCTTCGCCTTCGACGTGCTGCTGGCGCTGGACCGCGGCGTCGACGACAACGGCATCCGCATCGCCGAGACGCCGATCGAGTGGGAACGCGCGTTCGCGCCCGACACCCTGGTCAAGCTCAACGCGCCGCTGGTGCGCCTGAACGTGGCCGACGACGTGGTGGAGACCGAGGACTACCGGATCGACCCGGTCAGCGAGCAGCTGGTGCGCCAGGGCCGCGCGAAGGCGGCCACCGACGCCGAAGCCAAGAGCGACGACTACGGCCCGGCGATCTGGGACCCGGCGCACTCGAGCAACTACACCGCGTCGCGCAGCCAGGCGATCAGTGCGGTCACCATCCATACCGCGCAGGGCAGCTACGCCGGCACCATCTCGTGGTTCAAGAACGCGTCGGCCAACGTCAGCGCGCACTACGTGATCCGCAGTTCCGACGGCCAGGTCACGCAGATGGTGCGCAACGCCCACACCGGCTGGCACGTGGGCAACCACAACAGCTACACCCTGGGCATCGAGCACGAGGGCTACGTCAACAACGCCAGCTGGTACACCAGTGCGATGTACAACGCCTCGGCCGCGCTGGTGCGCAACTTCTGCTCGAAGTACAGCACCATCCCCTGCTCCAGCGCCTACAGCGGCGCGGCCAGCAGCGGCATCGTGGTGCTGCCGACCACGGTCAAGATCAAGGGCCACCAGCACTTCAGCGGCCAGACCCATACCGACCCGGGCATCAACTGGAACTGGGGCCACTACTACAGCCTGCTGAACCCGGGTGGCGGTGGCGGCGGCCGCACGCGGGTGCTGGACTCGTTCGAGACCAACGTCGGCCACTTCAACACCTCGCCGGCATATTCGGGCAGCACCACCGGCATCTCCACCGCGTCGACCGCCTCGCGCGACTGCGGCACGCGGCGCAACGGCAACTGCTCGCTGCGCGTGCTGCTCAAGGACGACCCCAACACCTCGGCGGCCTGGGCGGTGCGGCTGCTGTCGGGCAGCGGCAATCCGGGCAGCAACAGCGCGCTGTCGCGCGCCAACGGCAGGGTCGGCTTCTGGGTGTGGTCGGGCGGCAGCGGGCTCAGCGTCGGCGTCGGCATCGACGACAGCGACGGTACCGAGCGTTCGATCAGCCGCAGCATCCCGGCCAACCAGTGGACCTTCGTCGAGTGGAACCTGACCGACGCGGCGCAGTGGAACGCGTGGGTCGGCAACGCCAACGGCGCGATCACCGCGTCCAGCGTGACGCTCGATGCGATCTGGATCTACCGCGCGCAGACCAGCTTCGACGTCAACGTCTACATCGACGACGTGCAGATCAAGAACTGAGCACACCGGCCGGCAGCGGCGCGGGGCGACGTCCACGCCCGCGCTGCTGCCCGTCCGGATTCCGTGACCGCGCCGAGACGATGCCCGCCGGTCCGCACGCGGACGCCGCCGGCGGTGCCGGCCGGCCACCGCCTTCCGCAGATACCTGCCCATGCGCTCCCTTGTCTTTCTCCCGCGCCCCGCGCGTCGGCTGCTGACGGTCTCGTGCCTGCTCGGTGCCGCACTTGCGGCGATCGCCTATGCCGCGTTGTCGGAGCGCCTGCCCGCGCAGCGCGGCCACGCCGCGTCCGCGGCGCCCGCACCCGCGGCGCGGGCCACGGCCGACGCCGGCGCCGCCGCGGCGCGCAGGACCGGTCCACTGCTGCGGATCCGCGACGCCCTGACCGGCGCCGCGCTCGAGGCCGAGGTGCAGTTGCATGCGCCGGGCGGTGGCCTGGCGCAGGTGGCCGCCGCCGGCGCCCGGCTCGCGGCGCCGGCCGCCGGCCGTCACCTGGTGACCGTGCGCGCGCCGGGCCATGCCGAACTCGGCACCGAGCTGGTGTTCGGCGCCGATGCCGCATTGCCGGTGACCTTGTGGCTGGCGCCGGATGCGCCATCGCCCGATCTCGACCTGCAGGCCCTGCGTGCGCTCGAATGCGGCGACTGCAGCGTCCTGTGGGGCCACGTCTACGACGCCCGCGACGGCCGCCCGCTGGCCGGTGCCCGCGTCAGCACCGACGAGGGCACGCATGCGGCGACCGACGTGCGCGGCCGCTTCGAGCTGCTGGTGCCGGTGGCCGCGCGTGCGCTCGGCGAGACCGGGGCATTGCCGGCCAGCACCTCGCTGCGGATCCGCGCGCCCGGCTATCGCGAGCAGCTGCTCGGCGGCGTGCCGCTGTACCACGATGCCAGCCACTACGTCGTCGACCTGCGCCCCGGCAGCGGCCGCGATGTCGAGGACCTGACCCAGCGCCAGGTACTGGCACAGGCCCGCGACGACGGCATACCCGCAGCGCTGCGTGATCCCGATCCGATGCCGCAGGCATCGTCGGCACCGGCACCGGGCGCCGGCAGCGCCACCCCTGCGGTGGACGCGACGATCCTGGCCCAGGGCGCGTCGGTCGTCGCGGTGCCGTCCAGCATCCGCGTCGGCACCGGCTGCACCGGCCGGGTCTGCACCGGCGTGTCGGTCTACAGCTTCGAGGACTACGTCGGCGGCGGCCTCGACGACGAATGGATCGCGTCCTGGCACCCGCAATCGCTGGCCGCCGGCGCGGTCGCCTATCGCAGCTACGCCGCGTGGTATGTCGCCAACCCGATCAACGGCCAGTACGACATCTGCAGCAGCACGTCCTGCCAGGTGTTCCGCCCGGCGACGGTGGCGGCGACGGTGGCCGCGGCCGCGGCCACCCGCGGCGTGGTATTGACCCGCGACGGCAGTCGCGCCGCGTCCACCGAATACTCGTCGGAAAACAACGCCTGGGACGACCCGTCCGACGGCCGCACCTGCAACAACCAGGACCTGTCCTGCGGCAACGGCTTCAACGGCTCGCCGGCCACCGGCTGGCCGTGCCTGGCCGACGAGGTCGGGCGCGGGCGCGGCTGCTACGGCCACGGCCGCGGCATGAGCCAGTGGGGCACGCAGCGCTGGGCGGCGGACCATGGCCGCGACTGGCAGTGGATCGTGAATCATTACTACAACGCATCCAACCGGCCCGGCGGCATGCGCAACGCGTTCCTCGCCAACCTGCCGGCGGCCGGCGACGGCCAAGTGCTGGACGACTTCGAAAGCGGCGTGGGCCGCTTCAACGCCAGTCCGACCTGGTCGGGCAGCACCGCCGGCATCGCGGCGACGTCCACCGCCAGCCGCGACTGCGGCGTGCGGCGCAACGGCGGCTGTTCGCTGCGGGTGCTGCTGAAGGACGATCCGGACAGCGAAGCGCCGTGGTCGGTGCGACTGCTGTCGGGCCAGGGTGCGCCGGCGGCCAATGCGCCGCTTGCGCGTGACGACGGGCGGATCGGCTTCTGGGTCTATCCGGGCGGCAGCGGCATGCGCGTGGCGGTCGGCATCGACGACAGCGACGGCACCGAGCGCTCGGTCGAGCGCAGCCTGGCGGCCAACCAGTGGACCTACGTGGAATGGCAACTGTCCGACGCCGCGCAATGGAACGCCTGGTCCGGCGGCAACGGCGCGATCACCGCACAGACGGTCACCCTGGACGCGATCTGGCTGTACCGTGCGCAGACCAGTTTCGACGTCAACGTCTACATCGACGACGTGCAGTTGCGCCGCTGAGTGCTTGCGGCTTCATGCGCGGACCCGATCGGACGCAGCACGGGTCTCGCCCGCCATGACGCCGGCTGCCTTCCGAGGCCCGAAGCAGCACGACAAAAAGGCCCCGGCATTGCCGGGGCCCTGTCCTGCACATGCGTCCTGCGTTCAGAAGCGGAAGGTGATGCCCGCCATCGGGCCATGCACGCGCAGCTGGCCGGCGGCGTTGCCGGTGAACTCGATCGGGTCGAGGCCGACCTCGTCGGCCGGGATCGTGCCGCTGTAGGTGTCCTTGAGCTTGAGCCGGAACCAGTCGTAGCCGACGTGCACGCCGACGCGCTCGCTGACCAGGTATTCGACGATCAGGCCGGCCCGCTCGAAGTGGCCGTCCTCGTCGAGGAAGTTGCCCCAGTTGGTATCCAGGTACTGGCCTTCGAGCCCGACCCGCCACTTGTCGGCCGGCCGCCAGGTCAGGCGGGTGTGCAGGCCCGGCGAGAAGCCGTCCTTCTTCCAGCGCAGGTGCTCCGCCTGCGCCGGCACGTCGTCGGTGGCTTCGGTCTCGCCCGAGGCCTCGACTTCCAGCTTGGCGTAGGTCACGCCCAGGCCCAGGCCCCATTCGAACGCCGGGGTCTGCACCACCGCGTACTCGTAGTTGAGGCTGGCGAGGCGGAAGGCCGCTTCGCCGCGCGCGCTGAGCGCCGGAATCTCGACGTTGCCGCCGCCGACGTCCAGCGCGCCGCCGGGATAGTCGAAATCCCTGTCGTCGCTGTAGTCGTAGTAGTTGCCGACCAGCGACTGCCGGTCGCTGAGGCTGAAGCCGATGGCGCCGCGCGGACGCCACACGTTGCCGAACTTCGCGGTCTCGCTGCCGTCGAAGGTCGCGGTGTCGCTGCCGTTGCTGGCGGTGCCGTCACCCGACAGGGTGATCGAGGATTCGGGGTAGAACGCGCTCAGGCGCAGGTGGAAGCGGTCTTCGCGCTCGCTGTCCTGGGCATGGGCGGGCAACGCGGCGAGGCCGGCGGTGGCGGCGAGCAGGGACAGGGCGAGCAGGCGGGGCGCTGGGATTGCGGGCATCGGGGATCTCGTGTCGGGAACGGGGTCTGCAGTCATGCGCGGGCGGAGGGGGAAGCGCGCTGCGTGCTGCGGTGTGCGCACAGTGTTGACCCGGCCCCGGTCTTCCTCCCGTGAAGACGCACGCGTATGGAAGGGGCGGGGGTGGCGATATGTTCGCGGCCCGTGTGCCGTTTCCTGAGTCGGCGAAGAACCCCAAAAAGGAAGCCCCGACGGGGGGCCGGGGCTTCGGGGGTGACCTGCGAGGGACCGACGAGGATGGCGCGCAGACCACGCAGATTGGGACCGCCGATGCGCCCGTGAGTTCCTCGTCGCAGGCCATAATTTTCTGAATGCGGGAGGCGTCGCGGTTCCCGCGTCGCGGGGCGCCTGCCGGTTGTTCGCAAATCGTTGGAACTGCTATACTTTTGCGGCTCGACGGGGTGATTTTGTGATGCCCCGGATCGTCCAACCTCCAGGATCCCGTCTGTGTTGACTTCCGTCGCTGCGGGTCGGCGGCTGGCACAGCGCGCCATCGTCTGGCAGGCGGTGGCGGTCGCGGTGACGGCGCTGGCCTTTCTTGCCAAGGGCGGGAGCTGGGCGCTGGCGGCGGCGCTGGGGGGCGCGGCCGTCGCGGCAGGCGGCTGGTTGTCGGCCGTGATCGCGCTGGGGGGCGGCGCGAATCCGTCGGCGGGTGCGCTTGCGCGGCTGTTGGCGGGGGTGGTGTCGAAGTGGGTCGTGGTGGTGGCCGTGCTGCTGCTGGGCGTGGGAACGGGGCGCTTGCCGCCGGTTCCGATGTTCGCCGGGGTCGTCGTCGCGCTGTTTGCACAGCTGCTTGCGATGGCCACGCCGGTCGCCAGGCAATGAATACGTTAACCAGACAGGTTTGATCTTATGGCGGGCGAAGCGGAACTGACCCCTACCAGCTACATCCAGCACCACCTGCAGAACCTGACGGCACCGGTGGGCGAGGGCGGCGGCTTCTGGACGCTGCATGTCGACACCCTGGTCACCTCGCTGCTGATGGGCGGCCTGATGGTGTTCATGTTCTGGCTGGCCACGCGCAAGGCGACCGCCGGCGTGCCGGGCAAGTGGCAGGCGTTCGTCGAGATTTGCCTGGAGTTCGTCGACAAGCAGGCGCGCGACACCTACCACGGGACCAGCAAGCTGGTGACGCCGATCGCGATCACCCTGTTCTTCTGGATCCTGCTGATGAACATGGTCAAGTTCATCCCGGCCGACTTCATCGCCAAGCCGCTCGAACTGCTGGGCGTGCACTACTGGAAGCCGGTGCCGACCGCCGACGTCAACGCCACGCTCGGCCTGTCGATCAGCGTGTTCTTCCTGACCGTGTTCTTCGCCCTGCGCTCCAAGGGCGTCGGCGGGCTGACCAAGGAATTCCTGTTCGCGCCGTTCGGCAAGTGGATGGTGCCGTTCAACCTGATCCTCAACATCGTCGAGTGGCTGAGCAAGCCGATCTCGCTGGCGATGCGACTGTTCGGCAACATGTTCGGCGGCGAGATCGTGTTCCTGCTGATCTGGGTGCTGGGCGGCGCGGGCCTGCTGGGCATGCTCGGCGGCGGCGCGCTGGGCCTGGGCTGGATGCTGTTCCACCTGCTGGTCATCCCGCTGCAGGCCTTCATCTTCATGATGCTGTCGATCGTCTACCTCAGCCTCGCCGAGGACAACCACTGACGGCCGCCGCATCGCCCGTTTTCGTTCCACCCCTCCTTACGTTCCACCCTTACCAAAGCAATCCGCTCCGGAGAAAACAATGGAAATCGCACTGACCTCGTTCGCCCAGATCCAGGCTTCGACCGTTCTCGCCATCGGCATCATGATCGGCCTGGCCGCGCTGGGCGCGGGTCTGGGTCTGGCCATCATGGCCGGCAAGTTCCTCGAGTCGGCCGCACGCCAGCCCGAGCTGATCCCGGTGCTGCAGGTCCGCATGTTCATCACCGCCGGCCTGATCGACGCCGCGTTCATCATCAGCGTCGCCGTCGGCCTGCTGTTCGCGTTCGCCTCGCCGTTCGTCGGCCCGGTCGCCGCGCAGCTTGCCGGCTGATCCAGCCGCCCGGCGCTCCGGTGCGGCGCGTGCCCCGCGCATGACCGCACCGGTGGATGACAGGGGGCATGCGCGCATGCCCGACCCTTCACGACAGGCAGTCACAAGTCCATGAATATCGGTCTGACCCTAATTGCCCAGGCACTGGCGTTCGCCGGTCTGATCTGGATCATCGCGACCAAGATCTGGCCGCCGCTGCTCAAGGCGATCGAAGAACGCCAGCAGAAGATCGCCGAAGGTCTGGCCGCGGCCGACAACAGCCAGCGTGCGCTGGCGCAGGCCCAGGAAACCGCGAACGAGGAGCTCAAGCTCGCGCGCGCCAAGGCCAACGAGATCATCGAGCAGGCCCACGCCCGCGCCAACCAGATCGTCGAGGCCGCCAAGGCCGAGGCGGTGACCGAAGGCCTGCGGCAGAAGGCGATCTTCGATGCCGAGATCCAGGCGTCGGCGACCCGAGCCCGCGAGGACCTGCGTCGCCAGGTCTCCGCGCTCGCGGTCAGCGGCGCCGAGCGCCTGCTCAAGCGCGAGATCGACGCCAACGCCCACAAGGCGCTGCTCGACGAACTCGCCTCGGAGATCTGAGGACATGATGGCTCTGACGATCCATGCAGCGACCGGCTGCCCCCTTGAGTCAAGGGGGCTGCGGCGATGCGCAGCATCGACGCGGGGGATGTGGAAGCATGTCCCCGCGGGCCATCGCGCAGCGAAGGCCCGGATGTTTCCGCAGTCGCAGGATGTCGGTGGCCGGGAGGTTGCAGAATGACCCAGGCACTCACGCTCGCCCGTCCGTATGCCCGCGCCGCGTTCGCGGTCGCGCGCGACGACAACGCGGCCGCGGCCTGGTCCGATGCGCTGGCATTCTCCACGCGCATCGCGGCCGATCCGCAGGTGCACCCGTTGCTCGGCAATCCCGGCCTGACCCGCGACGACGCGGTGACGCTGCTGGTGCCGCCGGATGCCGGCGCGCACTACCTGGATTTCATCGGCCTGCTGGCGACCAATGGCCGTCTCGTGCTGCTGCCGGAGATCGCCGGCCTGTACGAGCAGCTGCGCGCCGACGACGAGCACGTGGTGCTGGCGACGGTGACCTCGGCCACCGAGCTGCCCGAGGACGAGGTCGCGAAGATCCGCGACGCGCTCAAGCGCCGCTTCGGCCGCGAGGTCGAGCTGGAAACCGGCATCGATCCGTCGTTGATCGGCGGCGCGGTGATCGCGGCCGGCGACGTGGTGATCGACGGCTCGCTGAAGGGCAAGCTGGCCCGCCTGCAGTCCGCGCTGGCGCACTGACACGATTTTCAATTGCAACGCCGGCGGCGACGCCGGCACAAGGGAACCCCCGATGGCTACCACGCAACTCAATCCCTCCGAGATCAGCGAGCTGATCAAGAACCGCATCGAGAAGGTCAAGCTGTCCGCCGAAGCGCGCAATGAAGGCACGGTGACCTCGGTCGCCGACGGCATCGTGCGCATCTACGGCCTGGCCGACGTGATGCAGGGCGAAATGATCGAACTGCCCGGCGACACCTACGCGCTGGCGCTGAACCTGGAGCGCGACTCGGTCGGCGCCGTGGTCTTGGGCGACTACGAGAACCTGCGCGAGGGCGACGTGGCCAAGACCACCGGCCGCATCCTCGAGGTGCCGGTCGGTCCCGAGCTGCTGGGCCGCGTGGTCAACGCGCTGGGCGAGCCGATCGACGGCAAGGGCCCGATCGACGCCAAGCTGACCGCGCCGGTGGAACGCGTCGCGCCGGGCGTGATCTGGCGCAAGTCGGTCGACCAGCCGGTGCAGACCGGCTACAAGTCGGTCGACGCGATGATCCCGATCGGCCGCGGCCAGCGCGAGCTGGTCATCGGCGACCGCCAGACCGGCAAGACCGCGCTGGCGATCGACGCGGTGATCAACCAGAAGTCGACCGGCATCAAGTGCGTCTACGTCGCGATCGGCCAGAAGGCCTCGACCGTCGCCAACATCGTGCGCAAGCTGGAAGAGAACGGCGCGCTGGCCCACACCATCGTCGTCGCCGCGACCGCGTCCGAGTCGGCCGCGATGCAGTACATCAGCGCCTACTCGGGCTGCACGATGGGCGAGTACTTCATGGACCGCGGCGAGGATGCGCTGATCGTCTACGACGACCTGTCCAAGCAGGCCGTGGCCTACCGCCAGATCTCGCTGCTGCTCAAGCGCCCGCCGGGCCGCGAAGCCTACCCGGGCGACGTGTTCTACCTGCACAGCCGCCTGCTCGAGCGCGCCGCGCGCGTGTCGGCGGAGTACGTGGAGAAGTTCACGGGCGGCGAAGTCAAGGGCCAGACCGGTTCGCTGACCGCGTTGCCGATCATCGAGACCCAGGCCGGCGACGTGTCCGCGTTCGTGCCGACCAACGTGATCTCGATCACCGATGGCCAGATCTTCCTCGAGACCGACCTGTTCAACGCCGGCATCCGCCCGGCCGTGAACGCCGGCATCTCGGTGTCGCGCGTCGGCGGCTCGGCGCAGACCAAGATCATCAAGAAGCTCTCGGGCGGCATCCGCATCTCGCTGGCCCAGTACCGCGAGCTGGCGGCGTTCGCGCAGTTCGCCTCGGACCTGGACGAAGCCACCCGCAAGCAGCTCGAGCGCGGCCAGCGCGTCACCGAGCTGATGAAGCAGAAGCAGTACCGGCCGATGTCGATCGCCCACCAGGCGCTGTCGATCTACGCCGTCAACGAGGGCTACCTCGACGACGTGCCGGTGGCCAAGATCCTCGCGTTCGAGGAAGGCCTGCACGCGCACTTCGACAACACCGCCGGCGAGCTGGTCGAGAAGATCAACGCGACCGGCGCATGGAACGACGAGATCGAGGGTGCCTTCAAGCAGGGCATCTCGGATTTCAAGCAGACCGGCAGCTGGTAAGCAGAGGCCAGAGGCCAGCGGCCAGAGGTCAGGGCGATCGCCGCCCTTCCCCTGGTCCCCGGCCCCCGGTCCCTGTCCCCGAAGCGAGCAGAGCGAGCGAAACATGGCAGGCGGCAGAGAAATCAAGACCAAGATCAAGAGCGTGCAGAACACCCGCAAGGTGACGCGCGCGCTCGAGATGGTCTCCGCGTCGAAGATCCGCAAGGCGCAGGAGCGGATGAAGTCCTCGCGCCCCTACGCGCAGGCGATGAAGCAGCTGATCGGCCACCTGGCGCAGGCCAGCTCCGAGTTCCAGCACCCGTACCTCGTGGAGCGCCCGGATCCCAGGCGCGTCGGCTACATCATCATCTCCTCCGACCGCGGCCTCGCCGGCGGCCTCAACAACAACCTGTTCCGCAAGCTGCTCGGCGAGATCCGCCAGTGGCAGGACCAGGGCGTCGAGGTCGACGTGGTGACGATCGGCCAGAAGGCGACGGTGTTCTTCCGCCGGCTGAAGGTCGACATGCTGGCCAGCGTGACCCACCTGGGCGACACCCCGGAAGTGGAGCAGCTGATCGGCATCATCAAGGTCATGCTCGACGGCTACACCGACGGCAGCCTGGACCGCGTGTTCCTGAGCTACAACCACTTCGTCAACACGATGACCCAGAAGGCCAGCTTCGACCAGCTGCTGCCGCTGCCGGCATCCGAGACGCAGGTGGTCAAGCACGACTGGGACTACATCTACGAGCCCGACGCCGAGACGGTGCTCGCGCACGTGCTCACGCGCTACGTCGAGTCGCTGGTCTACCAGGCGGTGATGGAGAACGTGGCCTCCGAGCATGCCGCGCGCATGGTCGCGATGAAGTCGGCCAGCGACAACGCGACCAAGCTGATCGACACCCTGAACCTGGTCTACAACAAGGCCCGGCAGGCGGCGATCACCCAGGAAATCTCCGAGATCGTCGGCGGGGCAGCGGCGGTGTAAGGCCGGGATCCGGGGTTGGGGATCCGGGATTGGCAGGAGCAGCGCTGCGCGCTTCCACCCATCCCCGATCCCGGATCCCCAATCCCGAAAACCATCCAGATGGCGCGAGCCATCCGAACAGAAAAAGTTAACCGGAGCGACAAAAAATGAGTCAGGGCAAGATCGTTCAGATCATCGGCGCGGTCGTCGACGTGGAGTTCCCGCGCACCGACGTGCCGAAGGTGTACGACGCGCTGAAGGTCGACAACACCGAGATCACGCTGGAAGTGCAGCAGCAGCTCGGCGACGGCGTCGTGCGGACCATCGCGCTCGGCTCGACCGACGGCCTGAAGCGCAACCTGGTCGCCACCAACACCGGTCGCGGCATCTCGGTTCCGGTCGGCGCCGGCACGCTGGGCCGGATCATGGACGTGCTGGGCCGCCCGATCGACGAGGCCGGCCCGGTCGAGTCCGACACCACCTGGGAAATCCACCGCGACGCGCCGAGCTTCGACGAGCAGGCCTCGGCCACCGAGCTGCTCGAGACCGGCATCAAGGTCATCGACCTGATGTGCCCGTTCGCCAAGGGCGGCAAGGTCGGCCTGTTCGGCGGCGCCGGCGTGGGCAAGACCGTCAACATGATGGAACTGATCAACAACATCGCCAAGGCGCACAGCGGCCTGTCGGTGTTCGCTGGCGTCGGTGAGCGTACCCGCGAGGGCAACGACTTCTACCACGAGATGATCGAGTCGGGCGTCGTCAACATCGACAACCCGAAGGAATCCAAGGTGGCGATGGTCTACGGTCAGATGAACGAGCCGCCGGGCAACCGCCTGCGCGTGGCGCTGACCGGCCTGACCATGGCCGAGTACTTCCGCGACGAGAAGGACGCCAGCGGCAAGGGCAAGGACGTGCTGCTGTTCGTCGACAACATCTACCGCTACACGCTGGCCGGCACCGAGGTTTCGGCGCTGCTGGGCCGCATGCCGTCGGCGGTGGGCTACCAGCCGACGCTGGCCGAGGAAATGGGCGTGCTGCAGGAGCGCATCACCTCGACCAAGACCGGTTCGATCACCTCGATCCAGGCCGTGTACGTGCCCGCGGACGACCTGACCGACCCGTCGCCGGCGACCACGTTCGCCCACCTGGACTCGACCGTGACCCTGTCGCGTTCGATCGCCTCGCTGGGCATCTACCCGGCGGTGGATCCGCTGGACTCGACCAGCCGCCAGATGGACCCGCTGGTGATCGGCGAGGAGCACTACAACACCGCCCAGCGCGTCCAGCAGACCCTGCAGAAGTACAAGGAGCTCAAGGACATCATCGCGATCCTGGGCATGGACGAGCTATCGGAAGAGGACAAGCAGGCCGTGTCGCGTGCGCGCAAGATCGAGCGCTTCTTCAGCCAGCCGTTCCACGTGGCCGAGATCTTCACCGGCGCACCGGGCAAGTACGTCTCGCTGAAGGACACGATCCGCGGCTTCAAGGGCATCGTCGACGGCGAGTACGACCACCTGCCCGAGCAGGCGTTCTACATGGTCGGCACCATCGACGAGGCGGTCGAGAAGGCGAAGAAGATCACGGCCTGAGGCCGCGATCTTCCCGGGATTGGTTATTGGTGATTGGTGATTCGAAATAGCGCCGGGACCACGGCGCGACGCGAACTCGCCCTACCCAATCACGAATCGCGTATCACCAATCACGTTGAGCGAGCAGAGCGAGCGAAACCATGAGCACCATCCGTTGCGACATCGTCAGTGCAGAGGCCGAGATCTTCCACGGCGAGGCGACCATGGTCGTCGCCACCGGCGAGCTCGGCGAGCTCGGCATCGCGCCGCGCCACGCCCCGCTGATCACCCGGCTCAAGCCGGGCAAGGTCGTCGTGACCCAGCCCAATGGCGAGGTGCTGGACTTCGCGATCGGCGGCGGCATCCTCGAGGTGCAGCCGCAGGTGGTGACGATCCTGGCCGATACCGCGATCCGCGCCGACGACATCGACGAGGCCGCGGTCAAGGCCGCCAGGGACGAGGCAGAGCGCATCCTCGCCGGCCGCAGCGAGGCGATGGAAATCGCCGAGGCGCAGCAGAAGCTGGCCGAGGCGGTCGTGCAGTTGCAGGCGCTCGAGCGCCTGCGCAAGAACCTCAAGCACTGAGACTGGGCCGTCCCACCCGCGCCTGCGTGGCAGACATCCAGCACAACGCCGGCCTCGTGCCGGCGTTTTTTTTGTGGCCTGTCCTTTCCCGGGATCCGGCGGTCGCAGGTCGGGGCAACGCCCCCGACGCCGCGACTGGCGGCCCTTCCGCCCTTGCGTCGGAGGCGCAAGGGCGCCTACGGTCGCAGGGACTCGTCACGATGGGAGTGGACGCATGCATCCATGCAAGGCCGCATCGGCGGCGGGGCTGCTGGCGGCGCTGATGGCGATGGCCGTGGTGCCGACATCCGTGCGGGCAGACGATGGCGCAGTCGCGGCCGCTGGTTCCGGTGCCGCGGAGGCACGTCCGCGCGCGCGCGAGGCCGGGGTCGTCATCGGCAGCCTGCCGACCGGTCCGCTGAATGCGATCGTCGATGTCGATGGTGTCGCTGTCGGCCATGTCACCGTGCACGAAGGCGACAGCGTGCGCACCGGCGTCACCGCGATCGTGCCGCACCCCGGCGACCTGTTCGCCGAACGCGTGCCGGCCGCGATCCATGTCGCCAACGGTTTCGGCAAGCTGCTCGGCGTCACCCAGGTGCGCGAGCTGGGCGAACTGGAAACGCCGGTCCTGCTGACCGGCACGCTCGGGGTGTGGCAGGCGGCCGATGCGATGGTCGGCTGGCTGCTCGCGCAGCCCGGCATGGCGCAGGTGCGTTCGATCAATCCGGTCGTCGGCGAGACCAACGACGGCTTCCTCAACGACATCCGCGCGCGGCCGCTGCGTCCGGAGCACGTGGTGCAGGCGCTGCAGTCCGCGTCCACCACCGATGCGCGCGAGGGCGCGATCGGGGCCGGCACCGGCACCGTGGCCTTCGGCTGGAAGGGCGGCATCGGCACCAGTTCGCGGCGGCTGCCGGATGCGCGTGGCGGGCATACGGTCGGGGTGCTGGTGCAGAGCAACTACGGCGGCGAGCTGACCATCGCCGGCGTGCCGGTGGGCCGGCACCTCCCCGATCCCGCATCCGTGGCCGCGGGGCAGGCGGCGCACGCGCCTTCGACCGGCGACGGCAGCATCATGATCGTGGTCGCCACCGACGCGCCGCTGGACGCGCGGCAGCTGCAGAGGCTGGCCGCTCGGGCGACCGTCGGCCTCGCCCGGACCGGTGCGGCGATGTCGAACGGCTCGGGCGACTACGTGATCGCGTTCTCCACCGCGCCGGCGAGTCGGCGCCGGCCCGACGTGCCGTTGCAGGCGCCGGCCGCGCTGTCCAACGAGGCGATGGACGGCCTGTTCGTGGCGGTGGCCGAGGCCACCGAGGAGGCGATCGTCAATTCCATGTTCCGCGCCGGAACGATGCGTGGCCATCGCGGGACCGTACCGGCGCTGCCGCTGGAGCAGGTGCTGCCGCCGCTGCAGCAGCACGGCCCGCGCTGAACCCGCCGCAGCGCGCCGGTCGCGCGTCTGCGGGTGACGCGCCTGCCCCGATGCGGGAAAACGGGAACCATGGCCCGCCGGCGGGATGCGCCGTCGGGCCGATCGGCTCAGCGCCTGTAGATCCAGTAGCGCGACAGCACGAAGCCGAGCAGGCCCAGCGCGATCTCGACTGCGGGCTTGGCCAGCCAGACCCAGCGCAGCCCGAAGATGTCGTCGATGTGGGTCAGCGACCAGGTGCTGACCAGTGTCGTCGTCACCCACATCACCGCGAAGCGCTGCAGCTGCGCGGCACCGACCGCGGTGTCGTCGCCGGCGAAGGTCCATTTGCCGTTGAGCCAGTAGCCCAGCAGCGCGCCGGTGACGCGGCCGGCGATGTTGGCCGGGGCGACGGGCATGCCGAGGTGGGTCAGGCCGACCATCACCGCCCAGTCGAGCAGCCATTGCAGCAGCCCGATCACCAGATAGTCGCGGCCCTGCCGGCGCAGGCTCATGCGCGCGCGCTCCCGTACGGGCGGGCCGGCGCGGGCGGGACGGGCATGGCGGGGTGCAGTGGGCGCATCGCGCGGGGTCGGTGGAGGGAACGCGGACGCATCGTACGCGCCGCGCCGTTAGAATTTCCTGCATCCCCTCCGGCCGGATTGCCCCATGACCGCTCCCCTGCACGTCGTCATCCTCGCCGCCGGCGAGGGCAAGCGCATGAAGTCGGCGGTGCCCAAGGTGCTGCAGAAGATCGCCGGCCGCCCCATGCTGTGGCATGTGGTCAATGCCGCGCGCGACCTCGAACCGGCCGGCATCCACATCGTCCACGGTCATGGCGGCGAGCAGGTCCGGGCCGCGTTCGAGGACCAGCCCGACCTGCAATGGGCCGAGCAGAGCGCGCAGCTCGGCACCGGGCATGCGGTGCGCCAGGCGATGCCCGACGTGCCCGACGGCGCCGAGGTGCTGGTGCTCTACGGCGACGTGCCGCTGCTGCGCGCCGAGACGCTGCGCCGCCTGATCGCCGTCGACAGCCGCCTCGCGGTACTGGCGGCCGAGCTCGACGACCCCACCGGCTACGGCCGCATCGTCCGCAACTCCGAAGGCCATGTCGGGGCGATCGTCGAGCACAAGGACGCCGACGAGGAGCAGCGGCGCATCCAGCTGGT
Organism: Proluteimonas luteida; assembly: GCF_021191695.1. Classification (GTDB taxonomy): domain Bacteria; phylum Pseudomonadota; class Gammaproteobacteria; order Xanthomonadales; family Xanthomonadaceae; genus Luteimonas; species Luteimonas luteida. The sequence goes on along the minus strand of NZ_JAIWPT010000027.1, from coordinate 19,984 downwards.
CAATACCGGGATCCTCGCCGCCGAGGCGACCGCGCTGAAGAACTGGCTGGGCCGGTTGTCGGCCGACAATGCGCAGGGCGAGTACTACCTGACCGACATCTTCGCGATGGCCGCCGCCGAGTACAGCGCCGCGGAGATCGTGCTGGTCGACGACCCGCTCGAGGCCGAGGGGGCGAACGATCCCTGGCAGCTGGCGCAGCTGGAGCGCGCGTGGCAGCGGCGCGCGGTGCGTGCGCTGTGTCGGGACGGCGCGCGCTTCGCCGATCCGGCGCGGATCGACATCCGTGGCAGCGTCGTCGTCGGCCGGGATGTCGAGATCGATGTCGACGTGGTCTTCGAGGGCCGCGTCGAACTCGGCGACGGCGTGCGCGTCGGCCCGTTCTGCAGGCTCAGGGACGTGCGCCTGACCGCCGGCACCGAGGTCCGCGCGCACTGCGACCTCGAGGGCGCGGTGACCGAGGGCGCGGTGACGATCGGCCCGTTCGCGCGGCTGCGCCCGGGCACCGTGCTCGCCGACGGCGTGCACATCGGCAACTTCGTCGAAACCAAGAACGCGGTGATCGGCGTCGGCAGCAAGGCCAACCACCTGACCTACCTCGGCGATGCCGAGATCGGCGCGGGCAGCAACATCGGCGCCGGCACCATCACCTGCAACTACGACGGCGCCAACAAGTCGAGGACGGTCATCGGCGACCGCGCGTTCATCGGCTCCAACGCGTCGCTGGTCGCGCCGGTGCGGATCGGCGACGACGCCACCACCGGCGCGGGTGCGGTGATCACCAGCGATGTCCCCGACGGCAAGCTCGCCATCGCGCGCGCGCGGCAGACGGTCGTCGAGGGCTGGGTGCGGCCGAAGAAGAAATAGAAGCGCCCAAGGCACACGTAAGAGCGGCCAAGATGTCTTTCGGTTGGTCCGCGGGAAAAAGCATCGCGCCCAGGGGGCCGTTCCTACGCGGTGACGTTCGCGGTGGCGTCGGGTGTCGGGTGGGGCAGCCCCTCAGTCCGGCAGCACCATCGAGACGCACAGTCCGCCGCCGTCGCGGTTGAGCAGGGCGATGCGGCCGCCATGCGCTTCGGCGATCTCGCGCGCCAGCGCCAGACCCAGGCCCGTGCCGTTGCGCTTGGTGGAATAGAACGGCAGCAGTGCGTTGCCCAGCACCGCCTCGTTCATGCCCGGACCGCGGTCGAGCACGTCGACGCGCCAGCCGTCGGCCAGGCGGTGCAGCGACAGCGCGACCGTACCCGGGGCGGTGCCGGATTCGTGCGCGTTCTTCAGCAGGTTCAGCAACGCCTGTTCCAGCTGCGCGACGTCGAAGGCGGCGGTGGCGTCGTCGACGCGGCCCGCCAGCGCGAAATCCACCTGGCTGCGCAGTTGTTCGACGAAGTCCTGCCAGCGCACCGGTTCCCGGCGTGGCGCCGGCAGCTTGGCGAAACGCGCGTAGCCGCGGATGAACTGCTCCAGGTGCCGGGCGCGGTCCTCGATCGTCGCCAGCGCGGTCGGCAGCCGCTGCAGTTGCCCGCGTCGCAGCAGTTCCGCGCTCGAATGCGCCAGCGAGGCGATCGGCGCCAGCGAATTGTTGAGCTCGTGGCTGATGACCCGGATCACCTTCTTCCAGGTCTGCACTTCCTGGCGGCGCAGTTCGGTGGTCATCTGCCGCAGCAGCAGCAGCTCATGGCGGCGGCCGTTGAGCCGGAAGGCGCGCCGCGACAGGTGATGGATCTGCTCGTCGTCGTCCTCGCCGACGGTGAACATGCCGTCGCCGCCGCGCGCGAAGGCGTCGGCCAGCGCCGGATGCGCATCGGCCAGCAGGGCGTCGAGGGTGCGCCCTTCCAGCCGCTGGCCATCGCCGAAGGCCTTGCGCGCGGCGAGGTTGGCGTGGACGACGTGGCCATTGGGATCGGTCAGCAGCATCGCCACCGGCGTGTTCTGCACCATCGTGTCGAGCAGCAGCTCGCGCTGCACCAGCGACACGCGCTGCTCGCGCAGGGTGTCCCCGAGCGCGTTGTGGCTGTCGACCAGCTCGCGCAGCGCGCCCCGGCCTTCCCAGGCCAGGCTGAAGCCGTAGTCGCCGTCGCGATAGCTGTCGACGGTGCCGGCGAGCGCGCGGAACAGCGAGCGTACCGGCGACAGTGCGAGTCCGATCGTCCACCACGCGGCCGGCAGCGTGAGCGCGGCGACGATGGCCAGGGTGCCCCAGACCGGCAGCCGCGGATGCAGCCACAACGCCAGCGCAGCAGCGGCGACGGCATGCATCGCCGCGATCGCGACCAGTACCCCGCCCAGCGGCAGCCGTTGATGCCAGCGCATGTCAGTCGCGCCGGATCCCCAGCCGGTCGAGCCGGCGGTACAGCGCCTGCCGCGACAGTCCGAGCTCGGCGGCGGCCTGCGCCAGCACGCCGTCGTGGCGCTGCAGTGCGGCCTCGATCTCGGCGCGGTCGGGCTCGTCGTTGGCCTGCGGGACAGCGGGGGCCGACGCGGGCGGCGCGGGCAGATTGAGGTCGGCGGCGACGATGCGCTCGCCGCGCGCCAACAGCTGCGCGCGCTGCATCACGTTGCGCAACTCGCGCACGTTGCCCGGCCAGGGATGGCGCAGCAGCGCGCGTTCGGCGCCCTCGGCCAGCGGCCGGTTGCCGTCGAGGAAATGCCGCGCCAGCGGCAGGATGTCGCGCGGCCGCGCGGCCAGCGGCGCCAGCCGCAGCTCGATGCCGTTGAGCCGGTAGTACAGGTCCTCGCGGAAGCGGCCGTCGGCGATCATCGCCGGCAGGTCGGCGTTGGTCGCACTGACCACGCGCACGCGCACGTGGCGCTCGCGGTTGCCGCCGAGCCGCTCGAAGCGCCCGGTCTCGAGCACGCGCAGCAGCTTGACCTGTCCCGACGGCGGCAGCGTGCCGACCTCGTCGAGGAACAGCGTGCCGCCATCGGCCGCCTCGAACTTGCCTGCTCGCGCCTTGTTGGCGCCGGTATAGGCGCCGGCCTCGGCGCCGAACAGTTCGGCCTCGACCAGCTCGTTGGGCAGCGCGCCGCAGTTGACCGCGACGAACGGACCGTCCCGCACCGCCGAGTTGGCATGCAGGATCTCGGCGTACTTCTCCTTGCCCGCGCCGTTGGGCCCGGTCACCAGCACCGGCAGTTCCGAGCGGGCGACCTGCAGCGCCAGCGCCAGCGTGGCCTCGCTGGCGGCATCGGCCCACACCAGGCCGCACAGGTCGTGGCCCTGCGCCAGCGCCGCGTGCCGGCGCCGGTCCTCGCGGTGGCGCGCGTCGAGTTGCCGGCGGGCCTCGCCGAGTTCCAGCAGCGTCTGCACCGTCGCCATCAGCTTGGCGTCGTCCCACGGCTTGGCCAGGTAGTCGGCGGCGCCGGCGCGGATCAGGTCGACCGCGGACTCCAGCCGGGTCCACGCGGTCAGCAGGATCACAGGCAGGTCCGCGTCCAGCGCGCGGATCGCGTGGAACAGGGCGATGCCCTCGTCGCCGGACGTGGTGTCGGCGTGGAAGTTCATGTCCTGGATCACCAGGTCGATGCCGCCCTCGCGCAGGCGCGCCAGTCCACTGTCGGGGTCCTCCGCGCGCACGGTGTCGATGTCGTGCAGCGAGAACAGCACCTCGAGCGCGGTGGCGACGGCGGGGTTGTCGTCGATGATCAGGATCTGCGGCATCGTGGCGGCTGTGGTGGAGGTGGAGAGTCGTGGGACGCGGAAAGCATCGTAACGCCCTAGTCTCCTCGACCGGCGAAGGATGTCATGCGCTGCGCGTGGCGATGGCCGGCGAGACGCTGGCCGCGCGCCGCGCCGGGCCGAGTACCGCGAGTTGCCCCAGCAGCCACAGCGCGGCCGCGCCGACGGGCAGGTAGTACACCGGCAGCCGCGGCAACTCGTAGCGGCCCATCAGGAACTGGTTCAGCGCGTAGGCCAGCAGCATGCCGAGCACGATGCCGGCGCTGGCCAGCAGGAAGTTCTCGGCCTGGAAATAGCGCAGGATCTGGCCCTTCGTCGCGCCCAGCGCCCGGCGCACGCCGATCTGCCGCGTGCGCTGCTGGACCCAGAAGCTGGCCAGGCCGACGATGCCGAACGCGGTGACCACCAGCAGCGCCAGGCAGACGATCGACAGCATCCAGATCATCGACCGGTCCTGGCGGAAGAAGTCGCTGCGGGTGTTCTCCATGGTGTCGCTGCCCAGCATGATCACCGAGGGGTCGTCCCGCTTGAGGACATCGTTGGCCGCCTGCAGCACTTCGTCGCGGCGCCCGGGATCGGTGCGCAGCATGTAGTGGATGCCCTGGTAGTAGTTGCGGAGCGGGAAGATCACCGAGTACTGGCCCAGGCCGAAGTTGTTCGGCCGGATCAGCTCCTCGACCACCCCGACGATGGTGATGGGGGCGTTGCCCCACACGTAGAACTGTTTGCCGACGGCGGACTCGCCGGGGAACAGGCGCTCGGCCGTGGTCCGGTTGACGATGGCGGCGGGAACCGCGGCGTTGCCGCCCAGTACGTCCTGCAGGTCGACGTATTCGTCCGCTGCGAATGCGCGTCCGTCGGACAGGCGCAGGCCGAAGGTCTCGAGCATGCCGCCGCCGTCCATGTAGGTGGTGGCATTGAGCGTGTTGCGGACCTGGTCGGGACTCAGGTTCACGCCGCTGTTGTTGCTGCTGTTGCCGAACGGCATCTGGCCGACGGCCGCGACCGAGGTCACGCCGGGGATCTGCCGCAGCAGCGACAGGATGTGCTCGGTGCTGGTGCGGGTGTCGCTGCCGGGTTCACTTTCCATCACCCGCAGGCTGGCCGGCTGCACGCGGACCAGTTCGTTCTCGGCCACGCCGCTGACGATGCTCATGCGTTCGATCCGCTGCTGGATCAGGAACAGCGCGTTGCAGACGATGGCGCAGGTCAGCGCGATCTGCAGCACGATCAGCAGGGCGGCGGTCTTGTGGCGGCGCAGGCTGGACAGGATGGGGCGGATTTCCATGGTGAACTCCGTGATGCTTCGGTAGGTCGGGCCTACGCGCCCGACGCTTCGTTGGATCGGGATTGGGCGGCCGACGCCGGTGTCTCGATGTTCCAGCGTCGGGGGCGTCGCCCCGACCTACTGGGATTTCAACTGCACGGCCGGCGTGATCTGCATCGCCCGCCACGCGGGCAGCAGCCCGGCGATCAGGCTGGCGACCAGCGCCAGCACGAACGTCATGCCCAGCATCGACAGGTCGAGCTGGGCGAGTTTGGCGTAGCTGGCCGGTTGCTGGCGCACGGCCCACAGGCCGAGCATGGCGATGCCCAGGCCGAGCACGCCGCCGGCCAGGCCGATGGTGCCGGCCTCGATCAGGCACTGCTTGAAGATCTCGACGCGCGGCGCACCGAGCGCGCGGCGCACGCCGATCTCGCCGCCACGGCGCAGGAACTTGGCCAGCAGCAGGCCGACGGTGTTGACCAGGCACACCAGCAGGAAACCCAGCGCCAGCCACACCTGCAGGCGTACGTCCGACGGCACCACGCGCTTGAAGTCCAGCCATTGGGTGACGTTGCGCAGGCGCGTGTTGGGGTCGCGCTCGAAGCGCCCTGCGGCCTTCTGCTGCGCCGAGTAGTTGTCGAGGTAGGCCTTGAAGTCGCCGGCCTGCGCGGCGCTGTCCAGTTCCACCCAGTACTGCAGCCATGCGCAGGGCGCGTTGAGCGCATAGGAATCCTCGTTGGAGGCCCAGCAGTTGGTGTTGCCGCTGGTGCCCATCTGCAGGTCGCGCGACGTCGAGAACGGCACGAACACGCTTTCGGTCGCGCCGAAGCGGCCGAAGGTGAGGTCGTAGAACTTCGGTACCGGGCGCCAGGCATCGAGTACGCCGACGACGCGGAACTCGCTGGTGCCCAGCCGGAGCGTGCGGCCGGTGCTGTCCTCGCCGCCGAACACGCGGTCGTTGGTGGCGCGGTCGATCACTGCGACCCGCGCGCGGGCGTCGTCGTCCTCCCGGGTCCAGCCGCGTCCGTACAGCAGCGGCGCGTCGAACATGGCGAAGAAGTCGGCCGAGGTGTAGCGCGCATCGGTGAAGAACGGCGTCTGCCCCGGCGCGGCCGGATCTACGATCAGCTGGCCGCCGCTCATCACCGCCTGGCGGCTGCCGCGCGCCTCGCGCAGCAGGGTTTCGGCGTCGAAACGGGTCAACTGCTCTTCCGGTTCCTCGCCGGGCGTGTAGTCGGCGGCCGGGGCCGGATCGAGCTGCACGTAGAACAACCGGTCGCTCTTGCCGGGCAGTGGATCCCCGGACAGCACGTGGAACACGGTCAGCGTGGTCATGCATGCGCCGATGCCGAGCGCGATGGTCAGCACCATCAGTGCGGTCAGCACCTTGTTGCGGCGGAAGCTTCGGATCGCGAGGTTGAGGTAGTAGCCGAACATGTCGTTTCTCGGTGGGGCGGGTCTCGACCCGTCATGGGGTGTTTCGGATTCGCGGATCCCGGCGGGTCGAGACCCGTCCTACGCGCTGCGGGTGGCGATGGCGGGCGGGACCGACGCGGCCCGCCGGGCGGGCCAGAAGACCGCGAGCTGTCCCAGCAGCCACAGCGTGACCGCGCCGATGGGCAGGTAATGCAGCGGCAGGCGCGGCAGCTCGTAGCGGCTCATCAGCAGCTGGTTCAGGCCGTAGGCCAGCAGCATGCCGAGCACGATGCCCATCGCCACCAGCAGGAAGTTCTCGGTCTGGAAATAGCGCAGGATCTGGCCGCGGGTCGCGCCCAGTGCACGGCGGATGCCGATCTGCTTGCTGCGCTGCTGCACCCAGAAGCTGGCGAGGCCGACGATGCCCAGCGCGGTGACGATCAGCAGCGCGATGGACACCGTGATCAGCAGGCCGATCATGTCGCGGTCGTTGCGGAAATGGCGGTGGCGGATCTCCTCGTAGCTGCGCTGGCCCAGGATCAGCCGGTTGGGGTCGACGCGCTCGAGCTCGGCCACGGCCGATCCAAGGATCTCGTCGCGCCTGGCGGCATCGGCGACGCGGATCAGGTAGCTGCCGCCGTTGTTGTAGTTGTCCCGCAGCGGAAGGATGCCGGAGTAGCTCCAGTTGCCACCCATCGCGCCGGGGCGGGTGAGGGTCTCCACCACGCCGACGATGGTCAGCGGGATCGGCCCCATGTAGACCGTCCTGCCCACGGCGCTTCCGTCGGGGAACAGTCTCTTCGCCGCGTCGGCGCTGAAGATCACCGGGCTGCTCAACGTGCTGATGTCCTCCAGCTCGGCAAGCGCGGAGGTGTCCTGGTATTCGTCGGCCAGGAAGTCGCGACCTTCCACCAGCCGCAGGCCCAGCGTGTCGATCATGCCGGGGTGCGCGTTGTACTGCGCGAAGCTGAGCGTCGGCCGCTCCTGTTCCGGTGTCAGGGATATCGCCGAGTTCGAGGAGCTGCTGCCGAACGGAAGCTGATTGGTCACGGTGACGCCGGCGACACCCGGGATCGCACGCAAGGCCGCAAGGTCCTCGCGGGTACGCGCATCGGCATCGTCCTGCGCGCCGATGCCGCTTAGGCGGATCTGCAGCAGTTCGCGCTCGGCGATGCCGCTGGGCCGGCCGACGTCCTCCAGGCGCTGCACGACCAGGAACAGGGCATTGCACAGGATCGCGCAGCTCAGCGCGATCTCCATCACGATCAGCGCTGCCGCGGTCTTGTGCCGGCGCAGGGTGGACAGGATGGGGCGGATTTCCATGGTGAACTCCGTGATGCTTCGCTAGGTCGGGCCTACGCGCCCGACGCTTCGGTGTGTCGGGATTTGGGCGGCCGACGCCAGTGTCTCGATGTTCCGGCGTCGGGGGCGTCGCCCCGACCTACTGGGATTTCAACTGCACGGCCGGCGTGATCTGCATCGCCCGCCAGGCCGGCAGGAGGCCGGCCAGCAGGCTGGCGACCAGTGCCAGCACGAAGGTCAGCAGCAGCATCGAACCGTCGAGGTGCGCCAGTGCTGCATAGCTGGTCGGCCGCTGTCGCACCGCCCAAAGTCCCAGCAGGGCAAGTCCGAGGCCGAGCACGCCGCCGGCCAGGCCGATGGCACCGGCCTCGGCCAGGCACTGCTTGAAGATCTCGGCGCGGGATGCCCCCAGCGCGCGGCGGACGCCGATCTCGCCGCTGCGCCGCAGGAACTTGGCCAGCAGCAGGCCGACGGTGTTGAGCAGGCAGACCAGCAGGAAGCCCAGCGCCAGCCACAGCTGCAGGCGCACGTCGCCGGGGACGACCTGCCTGTGGTCGAGCCACTCCATCACGTTGCGCAGGCGCGTGTTGGGCGGTCGCTCGAAGCGTCCCGCGGCCTTCTGCTGTGCCGAATAGTTGTCGAGGTAGCTTCTGTAGTCGCGTGCCTGCGCCGGGCTGTCGAGCTCGACCCAGTACTGGATCCAGGCACACGGTGCATTGAGCGCGGTGGAATCGCTGGTGGGCGTGCTGCCGAAGCAGTTGCTGGAGCCGCTGGTGCCGAGTTTCAGTTCCATCGCGGTGGAGAAGGGAATGAACACCTGCTCCTCGCGGTCGTAGCGTCCGGTGTTGAGATCGTAGAACTTCGGTTTCGGCGCCCATGCGTCCAGCACGCCGACGACGCGCAACGGCGTGCCCTCGACGCGGATGGTCCGGCCGGTGCTGTCGGCGCCCCCGAACAGCTTGTCGTTGAGCGGCCTGGCGATCACCGCCACGCGGGCATGGCCCTCGTCGTCGCTGGACGACCAGCCCTGTCCATGCAGGAACGGCGTGTCGAACATCGGGAAGAAGTCCGCCGACGTGTAGCGCATCGATTCGACGAAAGGCTTCAACGTGCTGCCTTCGGCTTCGACCACGGCGCCGCCACCGACCATCATCGCCTGTCGCGCGGCCTTCTTCTGGCGCAGCAGCTCCTCGGCGTCGAAGCGGGTCAGCTGGTCGATGGGCTCATCGCCCGGGATATGGCCGGACAGCGATTCGGGATCGATCTGCACATAGAACAGCCGTTCGCTCTTTTGCGGGATCGGATCCCCCGACAGCACGCGGAACACGGTCAGCGTGGTCATGCACGCACCGATGCCGAGCGCGATCGCCAGCACCATCAGCGCGGTCAGCATCCTGTTGCGCCTGAAGCTCCGGATCGCCAGGTTGAGGTAGTAGCCGAACATGTCGTTTCTCGGTGGGGCGGGTTTCGACCCGTCATGGGCTGTTGCAGGCGCGCGGCGGCGGTGGGTCGAGCGCTGTCCTATGCCGACGTGGCAGGGCGGTCGGCGCCAGCGGCGGCCAGCCTGGGCTCGCGCACCACGTCGGTCGCCATGCCGTCGACGATGTGCACGTTGCGCTGCGCGCGCGCGGCCAGTTCCGGGTCGTGGGTCACCATGACGATCGTGGTGCCCTGCGCGTTGATGTCCTCGATCAGTTCCAGCACGCTGCGCGCCATCTGCGAGTCGAGGTTGCCGGTGGGTTCGTCGGCCAGCAGCAGGCGCGGGCTGCCGGCGAGTGCGCGCGCGATCGCCACGCGCTGCTGCTGGCCGCCGGAGAGTTCGGCCGGGTAGTGCTTCATGCGCGATCCCAGGCCGACCATGCCCAGCGCTTCCTCGATCCGCAGCTTGCGCTCGCTGGCCGGCATGCCGCGGTAGCGCAGCGGCACGTCGACGTTGTCGAACAGGTTGAGGTCGGGAATCAGGTTGAAGCCCTGGAAGATGAAGCCGATCTTCTCGTTGCGCAGCTTCGAGCGCGCGTTGTCGCCGAGGCCCTTCACGTCCACGCCGTCGAGCAGGTACTCGCCGCCGGTGAAGGTCTCCAGCAGGCCGGCGATGTTGAGGAAGGTCGTCTTGCCCGAGCCCGAGGGGCCGGTGACGGCGACGAACTCGCCTTCGCGCACATGCAGGTCGAGCGAACGCAGCGCGTGGGTTTCGACGAGTTCGGTGCGGTAGACCTTGGCGACCTGGCGCATGTCGAGCATGGGAATGTCCTGTGTCTGGAGCGGAGAGGGAGGGGGAGTCAGCGGATATGGAACAGCGGCGGCAGGTCGCTGCGCACCGGATAGCGCGGCGCGAATTCTGCGGTCGTGGTTGCGCGCCGTCTTGCGGGCGGGGCGTCGGCGGGCGGCTCGAAGTCGAGCAGCGCCCACAGCGGTCGCGGCACCGCCTCGGTGAGGTCGTCGGCGGTCCATGCGGTCGGGAACGGGAAATCGAAATCGGTCTTCATGGATGCTCTCCTGGTTACAGCCCCGAAATGCGGATGCGCTCCGCGTTGTCGAACAGGTCGGTGCCGGAGACGACGACGCGCTCGCCCGGCTGCAGGCCCTCGACGATCTCGACCGACGACAGGCTGCTGGCACCGGCCTGGATCGGCCGGCGCACCGCGGTGTTGCCGTCGAGCACGTAGGCCACGCGCCCGCCGTCCTGTTCCAGGAACGGGCCGCGCGCCACCATCAGCACGTCCTTGCGCGTATCGAGCATGATCCGCGCCGACAGTCGCTGGCTCTGGCGCAATCCCGGCGGCTGGCTGCCCTCGTCGAAGCGCAGCCGTGCGACGACCTCGCCGCTGACGACTTCGGGCGACACCGCCGACACCTGCGCCGGATACTGCGTGCCGACGCTGCGGATCTCGGCCGGCATCCCGATCTCGAGATCGCGGGCGAAGCTCTCGGGCACCTTGATCTCGACCTCGAACACCGACAGGTCGACGACCGACAGCACTGGCGCATTCGCCGCCACGTTGCTGCTCTGGATCGCCTGCACCTGGCCGACCTGGCCGTCGAACGGCGCGCGCAGGGTCAGCAGGTCGACCTGGCGGCGCATCTCGGTGACGACCGCGCGCTGGCGCTCGGCCAGCAGCTGCTTGTTGCGCGTGTCCAGGCCCGCACCCTGGCCCTGCAGCGCAAGATCCTGGCGCGCGGCCGCGACGCCGATCTCGGTCTTCTGCAGCGTGTCCTGGGCCCGCGCCAGGTCGACCTGCGCCACCGCGCCGCCCTCGAACGCGCGCTGGTAGCGCTGCAGGTCGCGCTCGGCCGCGGTGCGCTCGATCTCGGCCTGGTCGAACACCTTGCGCGCCTCGGCGTGGCTGAGCTGGGCATCGAGCGCCGCACGCCCGGCCTCGGCCTCCAGGCTCGCCAGCGTGGTCTCCTCCTGCGCCAGCTTGCTGCGCAGCTCCGGGCTGTCGATCTCGGCCAGCGCCTGGCCGCGCTCGACGCGGTCGCCGGCGACGACCTTCAGCGTCACCGTACCGCCGGAGATCGCGTACAGCGTCGGGCTGTTGGCCGCGATGACCCGGCCCTCGGCCGCGATGTCGCGGACCAGATCGCCGCGCGTGACCTCGGCGAAGCGCAGCCGCGACGCATCGACCGAGTTCGCGCCGCCGGCCCAGCCGGCGACGACCCAGGCCAGGCTGGCAAGCACGGCCAGTCCAAGGCCGCCGCCGATGAGCCAGCGCGTTCTGCGTGTGCGACCGGGCGGGTTGCCGGTGCGGACGGTGTCCTGGCCGGACGTATCGCGAATGGCGGCGGGACGGGGCGAGGGCGAGGGCGACGCAGCGGACATGGGCGTTGGAGGTATTGGGGATGGTCAGTCCCACGCAGAAAGTGTGCCAAAACGTAGGTGATTGATATTCAAGGAATTTATGGAGTCGATCACGCTGCGCAGACGAATCGCGGACGTCCGCGCGGACAGCGGCGCGCCCGGCGGACGGAGTGGAGGCGTGTCGATGCCGGTCGCGGGACGCGCGCGGTTCGCCGGCGCTGAATCACGGCCAACATCGCCGGCCGGTGCGGATGAGCGGCCCGCTAGAATGGTGCGTTGAATCCAAGGAGCTGCCGTCCATGTGCGGAATCGTCGGTGCGATCGCCGGTCGCGATGTCGTCCCCGTCCTGATCGAGGGACTCAAGCGCCTGGAGTACCGCGGCTACGACTCGGCCGGGATCGCCGTCGTCGTCGACGGCGCCGTGCGCCGCGTGCGCCGCACCGGGCGGGTGTCGGAGATGGAGGCGGCCGCGCGGGCCGAGCACCTCTCCGCGCCGCTGGGCATCGGCCATACGCGTTGGGCGACGCATGGCGGCGTGACCGAGGGCAACGCGCACCCGCACATCAGCCACGACAGCCTGGCGCTGGTGCACAACGGCATCATCGAGAACCACGAGGCGCAGCGCGAGCGGCTGACGAAGCTCGGCTACGTGTTCGAGTCGCAGACCGACACCGAGGTCATCGCCCACCTGATCCACCACCACCAGTCGCAGGGCCTGGACCTGCTGGCCGCGCTGCAGGCGTCGGTGCGCGAGCTCGACGGCGCCTATGCGATCGCGGTCATCGACAAGGGCGAACCGGACCGCATGGTCGTTGCGCGCATGGGCTGCCCGCTGCTGGTCGGGCTGGGCGATGGCGAGAACTTCGTCGCCTCCGACGTCTCGGCGATCGTGCAGGCGACGCGCCGGGTGATCTTCCTCGAGGAAGGCGACACCGCGGTGCTGACCCGCGACGGGGTGCAGGTCTACGGCGACGACGGCCAGCTGGTCGCGCGCGCGGAGCACCTGTCCGACGTCTCGCTGGCGTCGCTGGAGCTCGGCCCGTACCGCCACTTCATGCAGAAGGAGATCCACGAGCAGCCGCGCGCGCTGGCCGACACGATGGAGGCGATCATCGACGCCGGCGCGTTCGAGCCGGCGCTGTTCGGCAAGGAGGCCGAAGGCCTGCTGCGCGAGGTCGACGGCGTGCAGATCCTCGCCTGCGGCACCAGCTACTACGCCGGCGCGGTCGCGCGCTACTGGATCGAGGCCATCGCCGGCCTGCCGTGCACGGTCGAGATCGCCAGCGAGTACCGCTACCGCAAGGCCGTGGCCAACCCGCGGCACCTGATCGTCACCATCTCGCAGTCGGGCGAGACCCTGGACACGATGGAGGCGCTGAAATACGCCAAGTCGCTGGGCCACGACAAGACCCTGTCGATCTGCAACGTGCCCGAGAGCGCGATCCCGCGCGCCAGCCGGCTGGTGTTCTACACCCGCGCCGGCGCCGAGATCGGCGTCGCCTCGACCAAGGCGTTCACCACCCAGCTGGTCGGCCTGTTCGCGCTGACCGCGACGCTGGCGAAACTCAACGGCCGCCTCGACGCCGAGACGGAGGCCGGCTACATCGAGGCGCTGCGCCGCCTGCCGGTCAGCGTGCAGCACGCGCTCAACCTCGAGCCGCAGATCGCGGTCTGGTCCGAGAAGTTCACGCCGAAGCAGCATGCGCTGTTCCTCGGCCGCGGCGTGCACTATCCGATCGCGCTCGAGGGCGCGCTCAAGCTCAAGGAGATCTCCTACATCCACGCCGAGGCCTACCCGGCCGGCGAACTCAAGCACGGCCCGCTGGCGCTGGTCGACGCCGACATGCCGGTGGTGGTCATCGCGCCGAAGGATTCGCTGCTGGAGAAGGTGAAGTCCAACATGCAGGAAGTGCGCGCGCGTGGCGGCGAGCTGTTCGTGTTCACCGACGCCGACAGCAACTTCGGCGAGTCGGAAGGCGTGCACGTGATCCGCACCCCGCGCCATGTCGGCGTGCTCAGCCCGATCGTGCACACCATCCCGGTGCAGCTGCTGGCCTATCACACCGCGCTGGCGCGCGGCACCGACGTCGACAAGCCGCGCAATCTGGCCAAGTCGGTGACGGTGGAGTAGCGTCCAGTCAGTTGCCATCATCATGAATTGGTAAAACAAAGTCAGTACAGGACAATAAGGTCGGTGTGGAGAGCCAGCTCAGTGCACGCGCAAGAGTTGCGGGCATTGGCCAAAGCTATCCCGGCTTCAATTCGGTGGGTTCTTGACGGTGCGCGCGTGCGGCTGCGGGAAGCCAGAAATCTCGGCCCCAGCTGACGGTCGCTCGGTTTTAGGGTTGTTGTGATCTTGCCCGGACAAGTTCGAGCAGGAGCTACAGAACGCAGTATCCGGCTTCAGCGAGTGAATGCACGGGACGATGAATCGGCTTGGGGCACCTTGCTCGAATCTTGTTGATTAGTGGGCTTAACTCTAGGTTTGACCTCCGGAAGCTGGGGCACAGCTCCAGCAACTTGTTTCCGGTGCTTGCCAAGTGTGGCGATCTTGGGCTGTTTGACTATGTTGATAACCACGGCGTAACGACCCATGCTTCATGCCGTAGCCAGGCCGACTAGCGCCGTGAATCGATCAACCAAGCCGCTTACACAGGGTGGCGCGGGTGCCAATCCGAATCTCTCCCCTAGAGCGTGTCCGGCCTGCGTACAAGAAGACTCGAAAAGGCTTGGCTACTCGTGGTATCGGAGACGGACCATCAAGACGGTATGCCGATACCAACAGTACCGCGCAGTGAACAAGGCGATTGCCCGGCTCCGGAGCGGCAAGACCCGCGCGCAGCATGGCGAACACGACGAGCGCGGCGGCATCGTCTGGAATACCCAAGGCAGCGGCAAGTCGCTGACCATGGTGTTCCTGGTGCGCAAGATGCGTGCGGACACGCAAAAGCGGAAGTTCAAGGTGGTCGTGGTCACCGACCGCAAGGATCTGCAGAAGCAGCTGTCGCTGACTGCCAGCCTGACCGGAGAAGCGGTGGAGGTGGCTACCAGTACCGAGGGCGTGAAGGCGCTGGCCCGGCGCAAGGGGCCGGGGCTCGTGTTCGCCACCATCCAGAAATACCGCGACCCGGATACCGAGAACGACGCACCGCTGAAAGTAGAGGACCTGCCCAACGTCGCCGTGACCGATGGCGACGACGACAAGCCTGGCAAGCCCGCTGCGAAATCGAAGGACGTGACGTTTGAGGTATTGAACGAGGACGAGAGCATTTTGGTGCTGTTCGACGAGGCGCACCGCACCCAGGCAGGCGGCCTGCGCGCCAACCTTCGCGCGGGCTTGCCCAGCTGTGCACGCATCGGTTTCACCGGCACGCCGATCATCATGGGCGAGAAGAAGCGCACCCACGAGATCTTCGGCGAGTTCATCGATCGCTACACCATCAAGTAGGCCGAGGAAGACGGCGCCATCGTGCCCATCTTGTACGAGGACCGCACAGCCAATGGCGCGGTGAAGGAAGGTGCAGACCTGGATGAGCTGTTCGAAGACCTGTTTCGTGAACGTAGCAAGGAAGAGCTGGAAGCGATCAAACAGAAGTATGCGACCAAGGGCTATATTTTCGACGCGCCCAGACTGATCGAGGAGAAGGCGCGCGACATCATGCGCCACTATGTAGCCCACATTCTGCCCAATGGCCTGAAGGCCCAGGTGGTGGCCTACAGTCGGCTGGCCGCGATCCGCTACTTCAGCGCGTTGCAGGCAGCTCGCGACGACCTGCTGGTCGAGGCGTATGCACTGTCGGCCGAAGACAAGGCGATGGACGACGAGGCGTTGTGCCAGCGTCCGCCGAAAGTGCAGGCTGCGGTACAGGCTTGGCGCTATCGCGAGTTGCTGGCGGGGATCGCGTTCGCGCCGATCATTTCGGGCAGCAACAATGACGACCCGGCGTGGAAGGGCTGGACCGACGGCAGGAAGCAAGATGCCCTGATCGAGCGCTTCGAGAAGCCGCTGATCCATGTCGACCCGACGAAGGCTGATCCGCTGGCGTTCTTGATCGTCAAGTCGATGCTCTTGACCGGCTTCGACGCGCCCGTCGAGGGCGTGATGTATCTGGACCGGCCGATCCGCGAAGCGGAACTGCTGCAGGCCATCGCCCGGGTCAACCGCACCGGTCACGGCAAGACCTGTGGCATCGTGGTGGACTATTACGGCGTGGCCCGGCACTTGGGCGAGGCGCTGAAGGTCTACGCGGACGAAGACATCGAGGGTGCGCTGAGCAGCCTGAAGGACCAAGTGCGGGTGCTGCAGGATCGCCATCTGCGCGCGGTCGATATGTTCCGCCAGCAGGGCATTGATTCGATTGAGGACACCGAGGCCTGCGTGCAGGTGCTGGACAACGAGAAGCGGCGTGCTGAGTTCACCGTCAAGCTGAAGGCGTTCATGGCCCTGCTGGACACGGTGCTACCGCGGCCGGAGGGCCTGCCGTTCATCAAGGACGCCAAGAAGCTGGCCTACATCCACACACGCGCCCGCAACCGCTACAAGGACACGCCGGTACTGGGCAAAGACGTGGGCGCCAAGGTACGCAAGCTGATCGACGACCATGTGATTTCGCTGGGCATCGACCCGAAGGTACCGCCGATCCAACTGTCCGACGCGCAGGCCCGGGCCAACCACGAAGGAATACTGGCGGCATGAGCGCCACGCTGATCATTGATGATCCGAAATTCCATGTGCGTCGCAGCGTTCGCCGTAGCACCCTGCAAATTACCGTCGAGCGCGGTGGCGAATTGTCGCTTAGTGCGCCGTCCGGCGTGGCTGAATCCAGCCTGCGTGACTTCGTCAGGGAGAAGCGCTTCTGGATCTACACCAAGTTGGCGGAGAAGGAGCTGCTGCGCCGGGCCATGCCGCGCAAGGAGTACGTCGGTGGCGAGGGCTTCCTTTACTTGGGACGAAGCTATCGGCTGAAGCTGGTCGATGTACAGGATGTTCCGCTGAAGCTGTCCGCGGGTCGCTTCTGCCTGCGCTGCGATGAACTGGGTGCGGGGCGCGCACATTTCATCCGTTCGTATTACAAACGGGCGCGTGAAAGGTTGGCCGGACTCGTCGACGGGCTACAGGCCCGGATGGAAGTGCAGCCGTCTGGGGTCAAGGTGCAGGATCTGGGCTATCGTTGGGGCTCCTGCGGCAAGAGTGACTGGCTGTACTTCCACTGGAAGACCATCCTGCTGCCGTCACGCATCGTCGAATACGTGGTTGCGCACGAAATGGCTCACCCTACACGAACCGCATCACACGCCGGAGTTCTGGGTGCGATTAGAGCGGGCGATGCCGGACTATGCGCGACGCAAGGCTTGGTTGGTCGAGCGCGGAGTGGAAGTCGAGGGGTTATAGGTGGCTTTCCTAGGCATTGCTTGTAGGAAACGGGTAATCCGCTTGGATTCGGAGAATATGGGGAGTGGTTGGGGATGAGCGACAAGTCCAGCACTGAGTACATAAGCGCCAAGATCCTCGCGGAGTCTGGGTTTGGTTGGTTGAACACGGGTAGTACGCAGGCGTCCAGGGATGGCCATCTCGCGGGCACACTCGAGCGACAGGAAAGCGAGCGTCGGCGAAAGCAGGAGCAAGTTCGTACGGATGAGAGGAGGGAGGCATATCGGGAACGGCGACGTATCGAACAACAGTTCGAGCGAGAAGAAGCCCAGCGTAAGGAGGTTGAGGATCGAGAGCGAAAAATAGACGAGCTCTTCTACGATACGCTGGGGATCGGCGAGAAGTTGGTGTCTGGAGTAGCCAAGCCCATCGAGCGAGATGCGTATTGGTTCTTACGGAAAGAAAGCGAGAATCTTGCGAAAGCTGCCAATGATCCGCTACTCGCGAGGCGGTTCAACTTGATGATGAGAGATCTGCCGATCCGATCCTCGAGCAAACCGCCACCTGCTCCTCGAGAAATATATGACCTCGCTGTATCCCTGTGTGCGCTCAGAAATAAACTCATGAATGCAGGGATAATCTTGCCATTCGACGACTTCGACAGCTTTTCCGGGCGATATACGATGTTTCATGAGCGCGCCGAAACAAACAGAAGCGATTTCACTTACATGCTCTTTCCTGGGCAATACGAAGTAGGGAATTTGCCGAACTGGTTGAAGCAGGATGAGCCGATTCTTTCGCCAACACCTATCGCAGTAGAGCGCGACTCTAATGGAGAGGATGAGGAGGGCTCGTGGAGTCAAACTGCTGAGGATGGCGGTATTTCCTTAAATGGGGATGTTGTCGAGTTATCGCAGCGATTTAAGGCGATCGATAATCATCGCGTTGAACTGATTGAATCGATTCGGGTTCTGCGAGAAAGATTCCAGATTTTTTTGGATCTGGATGTCGATATTGTGCCTGTCGAAACACTTTCTTGGGTCGAGTGGTCAGCAGAGATAAGAGTCAGCGGAAACGGATACTTCTCCGAAGTCCTGTCCTCCCCCAAGGATTCTCTAAAGTTTGTGCTCGATCATGAGGACTTTCTTACTCGGCTTATCAATGTCGACCCAGAGAACCTGCTGGAAGGCCTCATGTCGGCTGCACGGAACGCGCTTGGGGAGCATTGTGCAGTCGAGATGGCGATCCGGCATCTCAGGTGCTGGGCCACGTCTGCCGAATTGAATCCCCCTGATCTCGGAAAGCTACGGGCTACTAAGTCAATTGGGTTTTTGGATAACGTTACAAAGTCTAGGGAGGATCTGAACGATGCTCTCTCTATTCTCTCCCTTGGTGTTACCGCGCCATTCTTCGAGACGCTAGAAATTCACTCCCATCTACAAGGGGGGCTTGTCGGAGTTGGCCAGTCTGACTGCAGGAAATTCTTTGCCGATCTCAACGCCTGCTTTGCAGAACGGCACTACTATGCGAACAGGGTCAGCCAAGACGATCTGACAATTCTAGTCGCGCGCAAGGTTGCGCGCGTTCGCGGTGCATTCCCCTCGTCTGGGGGGGTACTGAAATCGTTTGTTCTTCCCGAAATTTCAAACTCAACAATTTGCTTAGCCAGCGCATGGATCACCATCGCCCAACCGTTGGAGAGCGCCTGCCTAGCATGGGCCTCCGGTTTGCCGCCAAAGGGAGATCTCGGTCTGGTATGGGTTGATGAACCGAAAATTGGTCTTGAAGAGAATGAGGCCAAATTCAAAATTACCTTTTCAACAACGTTGAAATCTAGCCGGGCTTCCGATCTTGTAGCGGCGATAGAGTCAAGAAAATACCTTGGTAATGATAAGTCCAGGTCAAAACAGAGCGGGTTGCCGGTCTATGTGCTTACCGGCCTTGCTGTCGTTATAGCCAGCGTCGTCGCTTTTTTTCTTCGTGGCTATCCTGGCGAATCGCAGCCGGTAGTGGAGTCAACCCCGAACTACTCAGTGGCGGAAAATGGTGTCGCCATGAAAATTCTTTCAGATGATTTTTTTATTAAGCCGAAGAGGATCTACCCTTGGCCAGAAAGTGCTTTGGTCAAGCCTGACGTGTTCATAGCAGTGCGCGACAACAGTGCTGCTCTGTGCATGATGGAAGTGGGGTGCACGGAGTTTCGGAGGCTCGAGAGCCAGATCAATGGCAGTAGGTCTGCGGTGTTGGGTAATGGGTACGGAATCTCAATTTCGCCTGGCTTGGATGGGAATATGCCCATTCTTTCTACTGATGGTGATTACCATCCCGACCTAACTCTTCCGTCTGGCTTCCCGTTCGTGACAGTTGTATACAAAGAAAACCTTATTGGTGGTCGGACGTATATGGGTTCTAACGCCATGCGCATCGAGGAGGTTGCTCTAGGGCAGTCGCCTCTTGCCATTGGTTATGAGGCCATTGATGAATTTTCAATCTTCATCAGTGATCGGGTCGCAAAGAAGTAGGTGCTGTCTGGATCCACGAGGGGCGTACTCAATTAGAGGGTTCGTCCCCGTTTACACGGAATGTTGCGTTAAGAGTCTCGATGTAAGTAAGACTTCAACTCCTAAGCTTTGGATCTCGGCATCGAGATCGAAGGGCAGGGCGTAGAGGATGAGTCCGTTGTCGAAGTCGAAAGGGGGCAGTGGTTCCGCGAATCGGGATGTCCCCGGATACACTAGGAGCATGGTGCCCCTAGCCACCCAAGTACTTCTGGCCATATGCGTAGAGCTGGTAGAAGTCGGCTTGCGACAACCCGTACTTGGTGTCGCTGTCGTTCCGGACTGCATCGAGCAGTTTCCACTTGGCATCACCTGATTAGCACGATCTCTCAGCGCAGTCGCAGCCCTTGAGAGGCCTGGGGCCGAGGATGGCGCCATTGTCCCTTGGAGATCGGATGATGGCCATGAATCGTGTGCAGTTCCAGCCGGGCCTGTCGCTGCCGGTGTTCCTCAAGCACTACGGCAGCGAGGGTAATCCCCCCATTTTTAGCAATCGCCAAAAGTGGAGCTAAGCGGCCAATGCGAGCTTCTGCATGGGCGTGATGCCGCCGAGCGCCATGTTCGGGCGCTCGTGGTTGTAAGTCCATAGCCAGCGC
>NZ_JAIWPT010000026.1 GCF_021191695.1 Proluteimonas luteida | reverse complement strand
CGGCAAGGTCATCGTCTGCGCCGTCATGCGCAAGCTCCTCCACCTGGTCTGGGGCGTCCTGCGTTCGGGCAAGCCATTCGATCCCCAGCACGCCATTGCATAGGCCGCCGCAAGACGGTATCTACGCGGACCGCCCGCCAGCCACAGATCGCCGCATTCCGCCAGTGCCGCGCATTCATGTTCGATTCGGAAATGCGCGGCTACCGTGCCCGCACTTCGTCCTGCCGCCCCTTGGCAGGACACCGGCCCCGACCGCCCTTCTGGCGGCTCCCGGTGCCCGGGCGATAAGCGCGCCATAGAGTCGCCGCCCTCCCCAGTACGCCATGTCGGTTTCCGTCGCGGTTCGCGTTCCCTAATCCGGGGCGAGGACGTGCGGTCCGGCGCAACGGAGCAAGGAGTTTCGATGAAACTGGAATGGATCATGTGGCTGGCCTCGGTATTGCCGGCCCCGGCCGCGGACTCGCTGTGCCTGAGCACGACGGTCTACCTGGAAGCCCGCGACCAGTCCGCACGCGGCCAGGCGGCGGTGGCGGAAGTCGCGCTGCGCCGCCAGGAAAGCGGCCTGTGGGGCGAGTCGATGTGCGAGGTGGTGACCGCACGCAAGCAGTTCGCGCCGACGATCCTGTCGCCGAACACCCGCCTGGCCAACAGCAGCGCTTGGGCGCAGGCCGTCAGCGTGGCACTGGAATCGGAACGCAACTGGGCACTGCCGCCGCACAAGCGGCGCGAGATCGTGCCGGGCGCCAGCCACTTCATGGCCCACGCGATCGCCGCGCCGAGCTGGCGCAACGCCTACCAGGTGGCGACGATCGGCGACCACACCTTCCTGCGCGTGCAGTCGCTGCGCCCGCCGGCGCAGGCCGCGGCCAGCGACCGCGGCTGAGGCCGGACTCCCGGGCGCATTCCACCCGGGCCCCGCCAACCGACGAAACCCGCCAGCCGGCGGGTTTTGCCGTTTCCCGGACCTGCCGCATAGTGGCGGCCCTTTGCCGCGGAGTTCCCGATGAAGCTCTACACCAAGCCCGGCGCCTGTTCGCTGGCCGACCACATCGCGCTGCAGTGGATCGGCGTGCCCTTCACCGCCACCATCGTCGACGGCACCGACATCAAGCAGCCCGATTTCCTCGCGCTCAATCCCGCAGGCGCGGTGCCGGTGCTGGTCGATGGCGACTGGGTGCTGACCCAGAACGCGGCGATCCTCAACTACCTGGCCGATACGTTCCCGGACGCCGGCCTTGGCGGCGACGGCACGCCGCGCGGCCGCGCCGAGGTCAACCGCTGGCTGGCCTTCCTCAACGCCGACGTGCACCCCACGTTCCACCCCTTGTTCGGCACCACCAAGTATCTCGAGGATGCCGATGCCATCGATCGCACACGCAAGCAGGCGATGAAGCGCCTGCGCGGCATGTTCGAACGTCTCGACGCGCAGCTGGCCGGGCGCGACTGGCTGGTGGGCACGCGCTCGATCGCAGACCCCTACCTGTTCGTCGTGCTGCAGTGGGCGAAGAAACTGCGCCTGGATCTCGGCGGCCTCGACAACCTGCATACCTTCGACGCCCGCATGCTTGCCGACCCCGGCGTGCAGGCCGCGCTGGAAGCCGAGGGCATACTGTAACCGGCCACGACGCGAGCGCGCCGGGCCAAACGCCGCCGCACGTCGTACCGCGTCGCGTCCCTCAGCCGGGTACTGGCTCCGCGCCGGCGCTCGCCTGCACCGCCGCCAGCCAGGCACCGGCCACGGCGTCGCCGCGCGATTTCGCCAGCGCCGCGCGCAGTTCGGGCAGCAGCACGGCCAGTTCCTCGGCATTGCCGCAGCGCTCGATCTTCAGCTGCATCATGAAACCACGCAGGCCGAGGTGCGCCTTGACCGCCTCGGACATCAGCGCGCTCATCGTGCGGAAGCGCTCGCTGGGCGCGATGGCGGCGGCGTCCGCGGGTGCGGCATCGCCGCTGCCGCCCGCCGCCGCGACCTCGTCGCGCAGCGCGATCAGCCCCTTGTCGCGCAACTGCGCCAGGCCGTCGTCGGGTGCGTGCAGGCCGGCGCCGAGGCGGAGGAGTTCCGCCGCATCGCGCTGGCCGTCGACGACCAGCAGCAAGGCACGCAACGTGCTCGGCAACTTGCGTGCACGCGTCGCGATCTCGTCGCGTCCGGCCACGGTCTTGGCATAGATATCCCGATCTCGCATCTCTCCCTCCCCAGGGTGCGGATGCATCGCGTCCTGCTGCCGGGTGCCGGCAGCATTCGACCGGTCGCCCCCGCGGCCGGCCACGCGCGCATGTCCTCGCGCTGCCGTTCTACCACAGGCAGGCGCCCCGGCGACAACGGTGCGGCGCAGCGTGACCGCAGTCACGGTCCCCCGCGTCCGCGGCCTGGAGGCGCCGGGGAGATCAGCTCGCGGGCGGCACCCGCACCGCGCCCTCCATCAGCACGCGGGCGCTGCGGCTCATGATCGCCTTGGCGACCCGCCACTGGCCATCGACCAGCGCCGCCTCGGCGCCGACCCGCAAGGTGCCGGAAGGGTGGCCGAAGCGGACCGAGGTCCGCTCGCCACCGCCGGCGGCCGCGTTGACCAGCGTGCCGGGGATCGCGGCGGCGGTGCCGATGGCAACGGCCGCGGTGCCCATCATCGCGTGGTGCAGCTTGCCCATCGACAGCGCGCGCACGTTGAGGTCGATGTCGCCGGTGCCGATCGCCCTGCCGCTCGACGCGGCATAGCCGGCCGCCGGCGACACGAAGGCCACCTTCGGCGTGTGCTGGCGCCTGCCGGCATCCTCGATGCGTTCAATCAGGCCCATGCGCAACGCGCCATGCGCGCGGATCGCCTCGAAGCGGGCAAGCGCGGCCGGGTCCTCGTTGATCGCCGGCTGCAGTTCGGTGCCGGCATAGCCGATGTCGGCGGCATTGACGAAGACCGTCGGGATGCCGGCGTTGATCAGCGTCGCCTGCAACGTGCCGACGCCCGGCACCTCCAGCGCGTCGACGAGGTTGCCGGTCGGGAACATCGCGCCGCCGTCCTCGCCCTCGTCGGCCGGATCGACGAACTCCAGCACGATCTCCGCCGCCGGAAACGGCACCCCGTCGAGTTCGAAATCGCCGGTTTCCTGGACCTCGCCAGCGGTCACCGGCACATGCGCGACGATGGTCTTGCCGATGTTGGCCTGCCAGATGCGCACGGTGCAGATGCCGTCGCGCGGCACCCGCGCCGGATCGACCAGGCCGTTGGCGATCGCGAACGGACCGACCGCCGCCGACAGGTTGCCGCAGTTGCCGCTCCAGTCGACGAAGGCCGTGTCGATGGCGACCTGGCCGTAGAGGTAGTCGACGTCGTGGCCGGGCACCGACGACTTCGACAGGATCACGCACTTGCTGGTGCTCGAGGTCGCGCCGCCCATGCCGTCGGTGTGCTTGCCGTAGGGATCGGGCGAGCCGATCACGCGCATCAGCAGCGCGTCGCGCGCCTGACCGGGCACGCGCGCGGATTCGGGCAGGTCGTCGAGACGGAAGAACACGCCCTTGGACGTGCCGCCGCGCATATAGGTGGCGGGGATGCGGAGCTGCGGAGCGTGCGTCATGCGTGTGGTTTCCAGTGCGTGCGGGACGGCGGCTCAAGCGCCGTCGTCGGGGATATCAGGTTCCACCAACTGTGCCAGCATCGCCAGCGACTCCTGCCAGCCGAGTCGGCAGAAGTCCACCGGGATCGCCGCGGGAATGCCTTCCTGCACGATCTCCAGCGCGGTGCCGGCGATGCTTCGCCCGAACGTCACCGTGACCTGCATCTCGCCGCGCAGGTCCGGATTCTCGAACCGGTCGGTGTAGCGGA
This sequence comes from Proluteimonas luteida, assembly GCF_021191695.1. Classification (GTDB taxonomy): domain Bacteria; phylum Pseudomonadota; class Gammaproteobacteria; order Xanthomonadales; family Xanthomonadaceae; genus Luteimonas; species Luteimonas luteida. The sequence continues at coordinate 34,278 of NZ_JAIWPT010000026.1, read as the reverse complement.
TCAGTGCATCGGGCACCAGTTCGACGTAGGTGCCGCCGAAGGCGTGGCTGGAGCCGGTGCCGAAGTTGGTGAACGACATGCGGTAGCCGCCGCCCACGCGCGCATCCATGTGATGGACCTTACCGGTGAAGCCGTGGGGCGGCAGCCACTTCACCATGGCGTCCGGGTCGAGGAAGGCGCGGTAGACCCGTTCGGCGGGCGCGCGCAGCACGCGGTACAGCCGGACGGTGCCTGGGTCGTGGTCGGACATGATCGGTCTCCTGTGGCCGGGGTGTACCGATACGACGAACGACTCAGGCCGCTTTCGACGACTCGAGGAAATCCTGCGCGAAACGCTGCAGCACGCCACCGGCCTCGTAGATGCTGACCTCCTCGTCCGAATCCAGGCGGCACAGCACCGGGGTTTCGATCACCTCACCGTTGCGTTTGCGGATGACCAGGGTCAGCATCGCACCGGGCGTGCGCTCGCCGACCACATCGAAGGTTTCGGTACCGTCGATGCCCAGCGTCCTGCGGTTGATCTCCATCGGGAACTGCAACGGCAGTACGCCCATGCCGATCAGGTTGGTGCGGTGGATGCGCTCGAAGCCCTCGGCGACGATCGCCTCCACGCCGGCCAGGCGCACGCCCTTGGCGGCCCAGTCGCGCGAGCTGCCCTGGCCGTAGTCGGCGCCGGCGATGATGATCAGCGGCTGCTTGCGCGCCATGTAGGTCTCGATCGCCTCCCACATGCGCACGACCTCGCCTTCCGGCTCGATGCGGGCCAGCGAGCCCTGCCTGACCTCGCCATCCACGACAGCCATCTCGTTGACGAGCTTCGGGTTGGCGAAGGTGGCGCGCTGCGCGGTGAGGTGGTCGCCGCGGTGGGTGGCGTAGGAATTGAAGTCCTCCTCGGGCAGGCCCATCCTGGCCAGGTATTCGCCGGCGGCGCTGCTGGCCAGGATCGCGTTCGACGGCGACAGGTGGTCGGTGGTGATGTTGTCCGGCAGCACCGCCAGCGGGCGCATGCCGGTCAGCGTGCGCGCGCCGGCCAGTGCGCCTTCCCAGTACGGCGGACGGCGGATGTAGGTGCTCTTCGGGCGCCAGTCGTACAGCGGGTCGACGCGCGTGCCATCGTCGACCGCCAGCGTGAACATCGGCCCGTAGACGCTGCGGAACTGCTCGGGCTTGACGCTGGCGCGGACCACCGCGTCGATCTCCTCGTCGGACGGCCAGATGTCCTTGAGCGTGACCGGGTTGCCGTCGGCATCCAGACCCAGCACGTCCTTCTCGATGTCGAAGCGCACGGTGCCGGCGATCGCGTAGGCGACGACCAGCGGCGGCGAGGCCAGGAACGCCTGCTTGGCGTAGGGATGGATGCGGCCGTCGAAGTTGCGATTGCCCGACAGCACCGCGGTGGCGTAGAGGTCCCGGTCGATGATCTCCTGCTGGATCGCCGGGTCCAGCGCGCCGCTCATGCCGTTGCAGGTGGTGCAGGCGAACGCGACGATGCCGAAACCCAGCTGCTCGAGTTCGGGCAGCAGTCCCGCCTCCTCCAGATACAGCTGCACGGCCTTGGAACCCGGCGCCAGCGAGGTCTTCACCCACGGCTTGCGCACAAGCCCGGCGCGGTTGGCGTTGCGCGCCAGCAGGCCGGCGGCGATGACGTTGCGCGGGTTGGAGGTATTGGTGCAGCTGGTGATCGCGGCGATGATCACCGCGCCGTCGGGCATCAGGCCCTCGGCTTCCTGCGCCTGGGCCTTGTCCAGGTCGACGGCGATGCCGCGCTCGTGCAACGCGCTGGTCGGCAACCGGCGGTGCGGATTCGACGGGCCGGCCATGTTGCGCACCACGTCCGACAGGTCGAACCTCAGCACGCGCTCGTACTCGGCGGTCCCGAGCGCATCCGACCACAGGCCGGCGGCCTTGGCGTAGGTCTCGACCAGCTGGATCTGGTCGTCCTCGCGCCCGGTCAGGCGCAGGTAGTCGAGGGTCTGCTGGTCGATGTAGAACATCGCCGCGGTCGCGCCGTACTCCGGGCACATGTTGGAGATCGTCGCGCGGTCGCCGATGGTCAGCGCGTCGGCGCCCTCGCCGAAGAACTCCAGGTAGGCGCCGACCACCTTCTCCCGGCGCAGGAACTCGGTCAACGCCAGCACCACGTCGGTCGCGGTGATGCCAGGCTGCGGACGGCCGGTCAGCTCGACGCCGACGATGTCGGGCAGGCGCATCCACGACGCGCGGCCGAGCATGACGTTCTCCGCCTCCAGCCCGCCGACGCCGACCGCGATCACCCCCAGCGCATCGACATGCGGGGTGTGGCTGTCGGTACCGACGCAGGTGTCGGGAAACGCGACGCCGTCCTGTGTGCCGATCACCGGCGACATCTTCTCCAGGTTGATCTGGTGCATGATCCCGTTGCCCGGCGGGATCACGTCGACGTTCTTGAACGCGCGCTTGGTCCAGTCGATGAAGTGGAACCGGTCGGCGTTGCGGCGGTCCTCGATCGCCCGGTTCCTGGCGAACGCGTCCGGCTCGAAGCCGCCGCATTCGACCGCCAGCGAGTGGTCGACGATCAGCTGCACCGGTACCACCGGATTGACCTGCGCCGGATCGCCGCCCTTGTCGGCGATCGCGTCGCGCAGGCCGGCCAGGTCCACCAGCGCGGTCTGGCCGAGGATGTCGTGGCAGACCACGCGCGCCGGGAACCACGGGAAGTCGAGATCACGGCGACGCTCGATCAGCTGGGTCAGCGACGCGGTCAACGTCGCCGGATCGCAGCGCCGCACGAGGTTCTCGGCGAACACGCGCGAGGTGTAGGGCAACGTGGCGTAGGCGCCGGGTCTGATCGCATCGACGGCCTCGCGCGCGTCGAACCAGTCGAGCGAGGTGCCGGGAAGGGATTTGCGGTGCTGGCTGTTCATGGCGGGCGTAATCCGGGATTGATATGCGCTGCCCTTCTCCCGCGTGCGGCGGATGAGGGCGCTGTTGGGACGATGCGAAAGGCGCCCTCCCCCCTGCCCCTCTCCCGCACGCGGGAGAGGGGTTCACTCAACGTCACTTCCGCTCGGCAAGCGGCACGAACGCCTGGTCCTCGGGACCGGTGTAATTCGCGCTCGGGCGAATGATCTTGCCGTCGATGCGCTGCTCGATGACGTGCGCGCTCCAGCCCGCGGTTCGGGCGATGACGAACAGCGGGGTGAACATCGCCGTCGGCACGCCCATCATGTGGTAGCTGACCGCGCTGAACCAGTCGAGGTTGGGGAACATCTTCTTGATGTCCCACATCGTCGATTCCAGGCGCTCGGCGATGTCGTACATCTTGCGGCTGCCCTGCTCGTCCGACAGTTCGCGCGCGACGGTCTTGATGACCTCGTTGCGCGGGTCGCTGACGGTGTAGACCGGATGGCCGAAACCGATGATCACTTCCTTCTTCTCGACGCGCTCGCGGATGTCGGCCTCGGCCTCGTCCGGCGAGTCGTAGCGCTTCTGCACCTCGAACGCGACCTCGTTGGCGCCGCCGTGCTTGGGCCCGCGCAACGCGCCGATGCCGCCGGCGATGGCCGAGTACATGTCGCTGCCGGTGCCGGCGATGACACGGCAGGTGAAGGTGGAGGCGTTGAACTCGTGCTCGGCGTAAAGGATCAGCGAGGTATGCATCGCCTTGACCCAGGACTCGCTGGGCGGAACCCCATGCAGCAGGTGCAGGAAGTGGCCGCCGATCGAGTCGTCGTCGGTCTCCACGTCGATGGCGCGGCCGTTGTGGCTCCAGTGGTACCAGTACAGCAGCATCGACCCCAGCGAGGCCATCAGCTTGTCGGCGATGTCGCGCGCGCCCGGATGGTTGTGGTCGTCCTTCTCCGGCTGCACGCAGCCGAGCACCGATACGCCGGTGCGCATGACGTCCATCGGGTGGCTCGAGGCCGGCAGTTCCTCCAGCGCGGCCTTGACCGCGGCCGGGATGCCGCGCAGCGACTTCAGCTTGGCCTTGTAGCCGCGCAGTTCGGCCTCGGTGGGCAGCTTGCCGTGGACCAGCAGGTAGGCGATCTCCTCGAATTCGCTGGTGCGCGCCAGGTCGAGGATGTCGTAGCCGCGGTAGTGCAGGTCGTTGCCGCTGCGGCCGACGGTGCACAGCGCGGTGTTGCCGGCGGCGGTGCCGCTCAGGGCGACGGACTTCTTCGGCTTGAACGCCGGTGCGGTGGTCTCGCTCATTTCGTATCTCCGTTCGGAAGCGTGTTGGCCGCGGATCGACGCGGACCAACACGGATTAAGAGCATCAATTCGTTCTTGAATTCGTTCGTGCCCGATCCGCGTCCATCCGCGCAAATCCGTGGCAAAGGATCATTTCTTCGAAGCGAACAGCGCATCCAGCCGCTGTTCGAACGCGTGATAGCCGATGCGGTCGTAGAGTTCCTCGCGGGTCTGCATGGTATCGACGACGGCCTGCTGCGAACCATCGCGGCGCACCGCGGTGTACACGGACTCGGCGGCCTTGTTCGCGGCGCGGAACGCCGACAGCGGGAACAGCTGGATCGCCACACCGGCCGAGGCCAGTTCGTCGCGGGTGAACAGCGGCGTGGCGCCGAACTCGGTGATGTTGGCCAGCACCGGCGCCTTCACCGCGTCGACGAAGCGGCGGTAGGTGTCGAGGTCGTAGGCGGCCTCGGCGAAGATGCCGTCGGCACCGGCCTCGACGCAGGCGATCGCGCGTTCGATCGCGGCGTCCACGCCGTCGACCTGGATCGCGTCGGTGCGCGCGATCAGGAAGAAGTCCGGGTCGGTCTTCGCGTCCGCGGCGGCCTTGACCCGGTCGACCATCTCGCCCTGCGACACGATCTCCTTGCCCGGGCGATGCCCGCAGCGCTTGGCGCCGACCTGGTCCTCGATGTGGCAGGCCGCGGCGCCGGCCTTGATCAGCGACTTGACCGTGCGCTCGATGTTGAACGCGCTCGGGCCGAAGCCGGTGTCGATGTCGACCAGCAGCGGCAGGTCGCAGACGTCGGTGATGCGGCGCACGTCGATGAGCACGTCCTCGAGCGTGTTGATGCCGAGGTCCGGCAGGCCCAGCGAGCCCGCGGCGACACCGCCGCCGGAGAGATAGATCGCCTGGAAGCCGGCGCGCCTGGCCAGCAGCGCGTGGTTGGCATTGATCGCACCGATCACCTGCAGCGGCGATTCGGCGGCAAGGGCGGCGCGGAACCTCGCGCCCGCGGAAGCGGGGAGGCCGGTGGACGGGGTGCTCATGCTGTGCTCCTGGTGCGTGCGGCGACGGCACGTGCCGTGCGGTGTTCCGCGATGGCCGGTAATCTGGCACCATCCGACTGGTTGATCAATCTTGATCGAATAAATCAACATTTTTCAGATGCCGACCGCCGCCGACACCGACCTGCTCCCCGCCAGCGAGGCCTGCGCCCTGCTCGGCATCAGCCCGTCGACGCTCTACGCCTACGTCAGCCGCGGCCTGCTGGCATCGCGCCCCGGCGCCGACCACCGCAGCCGCGTCTACCTGCGCCAGGACGTGGAGCGCCTGGCGCAGCGCAAGCGTGCCGGACGCGGGGCCGAGCGTGGCGCCGCGCAGAGCCTGGACCGCGGCCTGCCGGTGATGGAGACGCGGATCTCGCTGATCCGCCCCGACAGCCCCTACTACCGCGGCCGGTCGGCGGCGCGGATGGTGCGCGCCGGCGCCAGCCTCGAGGATGCGGCACGGCTGCTGTGGGACTGCGGCGAACAGGACCCGTTCGACGCCACACCCGCCGACTGGCCGGCCCGGGTCGCGCCGATCGCCACCGATGCAACGCTGCCGCCGCTGGAACGCGCAATGGCGTCGATCCCGCTGCTGGCGCTGGACCAGCGCCACTCGCTGTCCTCGGCGTTGCCGACACGCCGCGAGATCGCCGCGGCCCTGCTGCGCCAAAATGCCGCGCTGCTGGTCGCCGGCACGCCGGATGCACGCCCGGTGCACCGGCTGCTGGCCGACAGCTGGCGCCCGGGCGACGACAACTTCGCCGAACTGGTGCGCGCCGCGCTGGTGCTGTGCGCCGACCATGAACTCAACGTCTCCGCGTTCGCCGCGCGCGTGGTCGCCTCGACCGGCGCGCACCTGCACGCGACGGTCTGCGCGGGCCTGGCCGCACTGTCGGGCCCGCGCCACGGCGGCGCCACCGCGCGCGCCTACGCGCTGCTGCGCGACGCGCTCGACGCGCCCTCGCCTACCGCCTTCATCGCCGAGCGCTGGCAGCGCGGCGACGACCTGCCCGGCTTCCACCACGTGTTGTATCCCGATGGCGACCCGCGCGCGGCGGAAGTGCTGGCGATGCTGCGCGAACGGCGCGACGGCACGCCGGAGATGCGCCATGTCGAAGCGGTGATCGCGGCGGCGCAGGACACCAGCGGACAGCCGCCGAACATCGACGGCATGCTCGCGGCGATCTGCTTCGTCCACGGGCTGCCGGCGGCACCGGCGCTGGTGATGTTCGCCGCCGGCCGGCTGGCCGGCTGGCTGGCGCATGCGCTGGAGCAGCAGGCGCTGGGCCGGTTGATCCGGCCGCGCGCGCATTACAGCGGCGTCGAACCCGCGGAGGCGGAGGCGCCGCAATGACGAAGGAAGCCGTGGAGCCGCGGGCCGGAACCCGCTCGGCGCATGGCGATCCAGCCCGGCGGACGCCGCGGGGCGGGTCTCGACCCGCCACCGCGTCGCCCGCGGCCCGTGTCGACCCCCGACCCCGCTACTGCCCGGCGTCGGCGCCACGCTCCAGCACCCGCCGGACCTCGTCGAGCGCGTTGGGATCGTCCAGCGTCGACAGGTCGCCCGGATCGCGCGATTCCGCCAGCGCCTGCAGCGAACGCCGCAGCAGCTTGCCCGAGCGGGTCTTGGGCAAGGCATTGACCACGTAGACCCGTGCCGGTCGCGCGACCGCGCCGAGCTGGTCGGCGACGGTCTGCAGCATCTGCTTCGCGGTCTCGCCCTGGCTGCCTGCCGTCCCGGCCTGCTTGAGCGTGGCGAACACCACCGGCACCTGGCCCTTGAGCTCGTCGTGGACGCCGATCACCGCGGCCTCGGCGACCGCCGGATGACTGGAGATCGACTCCTCGATCTCACGCGTGCCGAGGCGATGGCCGGCGACGTTGATGACGTCGTCGGTGCGGCCGAGGATGAAGGTGTAGCCGTCCTCGTCGCGGATCGCCCAGTCCAGCGAGCTGTAGAGCAGTTCGCTGAAGTGCGAGAAATAGCTCGACAGGAACCGCTGGTCGTCGTTCCACACCGTGGTCATGCAGCCCGGCGGCAGCGGCGGCTGGATCACCAGCACGCCCTTCTGCCCCGGTGCGGCCTCCTCGCCGGTGGCCTCGTCGATAACCCGCAGGTCGTAGCCCGGCGACGGCAGGCCGGGCGAGCCGAACTTGACCGGCTTCATTTCCACGCCCGGCATCAACGTCAGCACCGGCCAGCCGGTCTCGGTCTGCCAGTAGTTGTCGATGACAGTCTTGCCCAGGCCCTCGTTGATCCAGTGCGCGGTCGGCTCGTCCAGCGGCTCGCCGGCCAGGAACAGGTACTCGAGCTTCGACAGGTCGTACCTGGTCAGGAACGAGGCGTCCTGCTTCTTCAGCACGCGGATGCCGGTCGGCGAGGAGAAGATGGTGCGCACGCCGTAGTCGGCGCAGATCTTCCACCAGATGCCGGCATCCGGCGTGGTCGGCAGGCCCTCGTAGAGGATCGACGTGGCGCCGGCGACCAGCGGCCCGTAGACGTTATACGAGTGGCCGACCGCCCAGCCGACATCGGACGTGGAGAACATCACCTGCCCCGGCTTGACGTCGTAGATCGCCCACATCGACAGCGCCATCGCGACCGCGTAGCCGCCAACGTCGCGCTGCACCCCCTTGGGCTTGCCGGTGGTGCCGGAGGTGTAGAGCAGGTACGCGGGCTCGTTGCTCTCCAGCCATTCGACCGGCACGTCCTCGCCGGCATGTTCGGCGCGCAGCGTGGCGTAGTCGACGTCGCGGCCTTCGACGCGGGTGTAGTCCGGATCCAGCCCGCGGCTGACGACCAGCACGTGCGCGGGCGGGTGCTGCGCCTGGGCGCAGGCGGCATCGACCAGCGGCTTGTACGGGATCACCTTGCCGCCGCGGCTGCCGGCATCGGCGGCGATCAGCAGCTTGGGCTGTGCGTCGTCGATGCGCAGCGCGAGGTTGTGCGAGGCGAAGCCGCCGAACACCACCGAGTGCACCGCGCCGATGCGCGCGCAGGCCAGCATCGCGAACACCGCCTCGGCCATGTTGGGCATGTAGATGACCACGCGGTCGCCACGGCCCACGCCGAGCGACTTGAGCACGGCGGCGAAGTCGTTGACCTCGCGGTAGAGCTGGCGGTAGGTGATCTCGCGCGTCTCGTCGGTCTCGGTCGAGATCGCGACCAGCGCGAGCTGGTCGCCGCGCTCGGCGACGTGCCGGTCGACCGCGTTGTAGCAGAGGTTAGTCTCGCCGCCGACGAACCACTTGCGGAACGGCGGATTGTCGTATTCGAGGATCGACGTCGGCGGCTTGTGCCAGTGGATCGCCTTGGCCTGCTCGGCCCAGAACGCCTCCGGCTCTTCGATCGAACGTCGATGGAACTCCGCGTAATCCATGGTCGCCTCCCGTTGACAGTGTCCGGAGGCTAGACCCGCGGCGGCGGCGGCGCGTTACGACGTTGGTCTTAACCGCGCCGGCAAGACGGAAAACCCTTGGAAATCCGGGGATTTCCGCGACAGGTTGATCGTATCGATCAACCATGCCGCATTGCCGCACGCGCCTTCGCCGAGGTCCCGCTTGCGCGACTGCAGCCGCCGGGCGCACGCACGCCCGGCGCCAGCGGCGCCCCTTGCCGTGACTATTCCAGCTCTCGCGCGCGCTCGCGCAGCACGAACTTCTGCACCTTGCCGGTCGCGGTGCGCGGCAGGTCGCCAAACACGAATGCGCGCGGCACCTTGAATCCGGCCAGGTGTTCGCGGCAGTACGCCAGCAGCGCGTCCGCATCGGGCGCATCCTCGCCCTTGAGCTGCACGAACGCGCACGGCGTCTCGCCCCACTTGCGGTCCGGACGCGCGACCACGGCCGCGTCCATCACCGCGGGATGCCGGCACAGCGCGTCCTCGACCTCGATCGAGGAGATGTTCTCGCCGCCGGAGATGATCACGTCCTTGGAGCGGTCGCGGATCCTGACGTAACCGTCCGGATACACGACCGCAAGGTCGCCGGTGTGGAACCAGCCGCCCTCGAACGCCTGGTCGGTGGCGGTCGGGTTCTTCAGGTAGCCCTTCATCGTGATGTTGCCGCGGAACATGATCTCGCCGATCGCCTGGCCGTCCCACGGCACCGGCTGCAGCGTCGCCGGGTCCAGCACCTGCATGTCCTCCTGCAGGAGGCAGGCCACGCCCTGGCGCGCGTTGAGCTCGGCGCGTTCGGCCACCGGCAACTCGGACCAGCCGGGCCTGGGCTGGCACAGCGAGGCCGGGCCGTAGACCTCGGTCAGGCCGTAGACGTGGGTGATGTGGAAACCCATCCGCTCCATGCCCTCGAGCACCGCCGCCGGCGGCGCGGCGCCGGCGATCTGCGCGTGCACGCCGGTGACCCCGGCCTTCCATGCGTCGGGCGCGGCGACCAGCGCGCTGTGCACGATCGGCGCCCCGCAGAAGTGGGTCACGCCATGTGCGCGCATCAGCGCGAACACGCGCTGCGGCTCGAACCTGCGCAGGCAGACCTGGGTGCCGGCCACCGCGGCCATCGTCCACGGGAAACACCAGCCGTTGCAGTGGAACATCGGCAGGATCCACAGGTACACCGGATGCGGCGGCATGCCCCAGTCGATGATGTTGGCAACGGCATTGAGGTAGGCGCCGCGGTGGTGGTAGACCACGCCCTTGGGGTCGCCGGTGGTACCGGAGGTGTAGTTCAGCGAGATCGCATCCCACTCGTCGGCGGGCAGCGTCATCGCGAAATCCGGCGCGCCGCCGGCGAGGAAGTCCTCGTACTCGATCTCGCCGATCAGCTCGCCGCCGACCGCCTCCACGTCGTCGACGTCGACGACCCGCGGCGGGTACTTGCACAGCGCCAGCGCCCGGGCGATGACCGGCGAGAACTCGCGGTCGGTGAACAGTACGCGCGCCTCACCATGGTCGAGCATGAACGCCAGGGTCTCGGCATCGAGCCGGGTATTGAGGGTGTTGAGCACCGCGCCGAGCATCGCCGGCCCGTAGTGCAGTTCCATCATCGCCGGGGTGTTGGGCAGCATCGCCGCGACCGTGTCGCCGCGGCCGATGCCCCAGGCCTGCAGCGCCGAGGCCAGGCGCCGGCAACGGGCGTACACGTCCGACCAGGTCAGGCGGCGCTCGCCATGGATCAGCGCGACCCGTTCCGGGTGCACCTGCGCGGCCTTGCGCAGGAAGGTCAGCGGCGACAGCGCGGTGTAGTTGGCCTGGTTGCGGTCCAGGTGCTGTTCGTAGGCATGCAGCGACATGACGATCTCCTCCCGCGCCGGCAGGACAGCCGCCGGCGGTCGGTGCCGATTATCCCGTCTGCACGGGCGCGGGTGGCATGGACGTTGGTCGAACACAAGCCCCAGGGCCCCACGGCGGGCCACCACGGCCGCAACCGCCATTTCGGCCACCACAACGGAAAACGCCGGGACTGGCCCGGCGTTTTCCTGATGCAACCGCTTGCGATCAGCCCAACAGATGGGCGACGCCGCTGCGCTCTTCCTCGAGCTCGGCCAGGGTCTTGTCGATCGCCTTCTGGCTGAAGTCGTCGATCGGGACATCCTTGACCAGGGTGTACTCGCCGTTTTCGGTGGTCACCGGGAAGCCGAAGATCACGCCTTCCGGGATGCCGTAGCTGCCGTCCGACGGCACGCCCATCGTCACCCATTTGCCGCCCGAGCCCAGCACCCAGTCGTGGATGTGGTCGATCGCGGCGTTGGCGGCCGAGGCCGCCGACGACAGGCCGCGGGCCTCGATGATCGCCGCGCCGCGCTTGCCGACCTGCGGGATGAAGGTGTTGGCGTTCCAGTCGGCGTCGTCGATCCTGTCCTTCAGGTTCACGCCGTCCGCGGTCGCGAAACGGTAGTCGGGATACATCGTCGGGCTGTGGTTGCCCCAGACGATCAGGCCCTCGATGTCGCCGACCGGCACGCCGGCCTTGGTCGCCAGCTGGCTCAGCGCGCGGTTGTGGTCGAGGCGCAGCATCGCGGTGAAGTTCTTCGCCGGCAGGTCGGGCGCGGACTTCATCGCGATGTAGGCATTGGTGTTGGCCGGGTTGCCGACCACCAGCACCTTGACGTCACGCGAGGCGACCTTGTTCAGCGCGGCGCCCTGGGCGGTGAAGATCTTGGCGTTCTCCAGCAGCAGGTCCTTGCGCTCCATGCCCGGGCCGCGCGGACGCGCGCCGACCAGCAGGGCGATGTCGGCGTCCTTGAACGCCACTTCCGGGTCGTCGGTGCCGACGACACCGGCCAGCAGCGGGAACGCGCAGTCCTCCAGCTCCATGATGACGCCCTTGAGCGCCGCCTGGGCCTTGTCGATCGGCAGCTCCAGCAGCTGCAGGATCACCGGCTGGTCCTTGCCCAGCATCTCGCCGGAGGCGATCCGGAACAGCAGGGCGTAACCGATCTGGCCGGCGGCACCGGTCACGGCAACACGGACGGGCTTCTTCATCATCAATCCTCTTCGTTCTCTCGTGGGGTATCGCTGGGGAAGGAATCCGGCGCGGGCTCAGGACAGTTCCGCGAAGAACGCGCGGATGCGGTCCAGCCCCGGCGCGAGCTGCGCCGCCGGACAGGTGTAGCTGATACGGATCGCGCGCGGCTCGCCGAACGCCGAGCCGGGCACGCAGGCCACGCCCTTGGCATCGAGCAGGGCGTTGCAGAAGTCGACATCGTTGTCGATGCGGGTATCACCATGCGCCTTGCCGAAGGCGACGCTGATGTCGGGGAACACGTAGAACGCGCCGGCCGGCTTCGGGCAGACCACGCCGGGAATCCGCGCCAGCGCCGCCATCACTTCGTCGCGGCGCGCCTGGAAATCCGCGCACCGTGCCTCGGGCACGTCCTGCGGGCCCGACAGCGCGGCGATCGCCGCGGCGGTGACCACTTCCGGCACGTTGGTGATGTGGTTGGAATTCATCGTCGCGAACGCCCGGGCCACCGCTTCCGGCCCGGCCAGCAGGCCGACGCGCCAGCCCGGCATGCCGTACGTCTTGGACAGCGAATCGACGAAGACCGTACGCTCGCGCAGTTCCGGCCGCGCCTGCACGAAGTTGTGGTAGCCGACGCCGTCGAACACCATGCGGTTGTAGATGTCGTCGGTGACGATCCAGGTGTCCGGATGGCGCGCCAGCACGTCGGCCAGCGCGGCGATCTCGGACCGCGTGTAGACCATGCCGGTGGGATTCGACGGATTGTTGAACAGGAACACCTTCGGCCGGTTGGCCAGCGCGGCGTCGAGCTGCGCGGGCGTCAGCTTGTAGTCCTGCTCCGGCGGGCACGGCAGCAGTTGGATGTCGGCGCCGACGATCTCGGCGATGTCCAAGTACGTGGTCCAGTACGGCGTCGCGAACGCCAGGCCGTCGCCCTCGTCGAGCAGCACCTCGGCCAGGTTGTAGAGCACGTGCTTGGCGCCGATGCCGGCCGCGCAGTCGGCGCGCGTGTAGCCGTCCAGGCCGAGCGCATCGAGGTGGCCGATGAACGCGTCGAGCAGCGCGTCGCTGCCGCGGTTGCTGCCGTACTGGCCGGAATCGTGCGCCAGCGCGTCGCGCGCCGCGGCATAAACGTGCGCGCCCGGCAGGAAATTGGGCACGCCGATCGAAAAGCCGATGATGTCCCGTCCTTCCGCCTTCAGGCGCTTGGCCTTCTCGGCGACCTGCATGATGGCGCTGGGCCGGGCGCGGCCGACGCGGCGGGCAAGCTGGGGCATCGCGGGACACCTGTCGTGGACGGGAGGCCGGGCCCGCAGGCCCGGCGGCAGCCCGGAATTTTAGCATGCGGGTCGCGTCGGGCCGGACGGCCCACACTGCCGGGCGCGATGCCCGGACGGCGGAACGCCGCGGCGGCAGGACCGTCGCGGCGTTCCGGGTGTGGCCGCGACGCCTGCCGGCGGGCGGCGCCGGGCACTTCAGGCGGCGATCAGGCCGCGAGGATCTTGTTCCACTCGGCCACGCGGTCGGCCTTGGCGGCCAGCGCGGCGTCGACGTCGCCCTCGATCTTCACCGACTTGATGGTGTCGCCCTGCTTGACCGCGTCGACCACGTCCAGGCCCTCGGTGACCTTGCCGAACACGGTGTGCTTGCCGTCCAGCCAGTCGGTCTTGATGTGGGTGATGAAGAACTGGCTGCCGTTGGTGTTGGGGCCGGCGTTGGCCATCGACAGCACGCCACGCTCGTGCTTGACGCCGTTGTTGGTCTCGTCCTCGAACTTGTAGCCCGGACCGCCGCGGCCGGAGCCTTCCGGGCAGCCGCCCTGGATCATGAAGTCCGGGATCACGCGATGGAAGTTGAGGCCATCGTAGAAACCGCGCCTGGCGAGATTGACGAAGTTGGCCACGGTCAGCGGCGCCTTGTCGGGATAGAGCTCGACCTTGATCTGGCCACGGTCGGTATCGAAAACGGCGTTCAGGGACATGATGGATCCTGGCAGTGGATAAGGGATCGGAACCGGATTTCCCCGGGCCGACGGACAGCAGATGCGGCCGGGGCCGGCCATTTCAACCGGCCACTGAACCGGCGCCGCCGTGCGGCAGCGCAACATGCCGCGACAAACCGCTATAATAACCGGCTCTCCCACTGCCTATCGTGCGCCCCGGTCTTCGACTCTGGCGCAGCCTTGCCCATGTCCATCGAACGCCTGCGCAATATCGCCATCGTCGCCCACGTCGACCACGGCAAGACCACCCTCGTCGACCAGCTGCTCAAGCAGTCCGGCACCCTCAACGAACGCACCGTGCTCGCCGAGCGGGTGATGGACAGCAACGACCAGGAAAAGGAACGCGGCATCACCATCCTGGCCAAGAACACCGCCATCAACTGGCAGGGCAACCGCATCAACATCGTCGACACCCCGGGACACGCCGACTTCGGCGGCGAGGTCGAGCGCGTGCTGTCGATGGTCGACTCGGTGCTGATCCTGGTCGACGCGATGGACGGCCCGATGCCGCAAACCCGCTTCGTGACCCAGAAGGCGTTCGCGATGGGCTTCAAGCCGATCGTCGTGGTCAACAAGATCGACCGCCCGGGCGCGCGCCCGGACTGGGTCATCGACCAGGTGTTCGACCTGTTCGACAAGCTCGGCGCGACCAACGAGCAGCTCGACTTCCCGATCGTCTATGCCTCGGCGCTGCACGGCTATGCCAGCCTCGACGACAGTGCCCGCTCGGGCGACATGACCCCGCTGTACGAGGCGATCATGCAGCACGTGGCGGCGCCGGACGTCGATCCCGACGGTCCGTTCCAGATGCGCATCAGCCAGCTCGACTACAACAACTTCGTCGGCCTGATCGGCATCGGCCGCATCCAGCGCGGCAAGGCGAAGAAGAACATGCCGGTCAGCGTGGTCGACCGCGAGGGCAAGAAGCGCCAGGGCAAGATCGTGCAGGTGCTCGGCTTCCTGGGCCTGGAGCGGGTCGAGGTCGAGGAAGCGCAGGCGGGCGACATCGTCGCGATCGCCGGCATCCAGGAACTGGGCATCTCCGACACCGTTTGCGCGCTCGACACGCCCGAGGCGCTGCCGGCGCTGACCGTCGACGAGCCGACCATCAGCATGACCTTCCAGGTCAACAACTCGCCGTTCGCCGGGCACAAGGAATTCTCCGGCGGCAAGTTCATCACCAGCCGCCAGATCCGCGAGCGGCTGGAGCGCGAGACCCTGCACAACGTCGCGCTGAAGGTCGAGGAGACCGCCGACGCCGACAAGTTCCTGGTCTCCGGCCGCGGCGAGCTGCACCTGTCGGTGCTGATCGAGACCATGCGCCGCGAAGGCTTCGAGCTGGCGGTGTCGCGCCCCGAGGTCATCATCAAGGAGATCGACGGGCAGCTGATGGAGCCGGTCGAGCAGCTCGTCGTCGACGTCGAGGAGCAGCACCAGGGCGGCGTGATGGAGAAGCTGGGCATCCGCAAGGGCCAGCTGAAGAACATGGAATCCGACGGCAAGGGCCGCGTGCGCCTGGACTACCTGATCCCGGCGCGTGGCCTGATCGGCTTCCAGAACGAGTTCAAGACCCTGACCCAGGGCTCGGGCCTGCTGTTCCACGTGTTCGACCACTACGGGCCGAAGGAAACCGGCGCGATCGCCAAGCGCAACAACGGCGTGATGATCGCCAACGCGCCGGGCATGACCCCGGCCTACTCGCTGGGACCGCTGGAAGAGCGCGGCCGCCTGTTCGCGGCCGAGGGCGACAACGTCTACGAGGGCCAGCTGGTCGGCATCCATTCCAAGGACAACGACCTCACCGTCAACGTCATCAAGGGTAAGCCGCTGACCAACGTGCGCGCGTCGGGCAAGGACGATGCGATCAAGCTGACCCCGGCGCTGAAGTACTCGCTGGAGCAGGCCCTGGACTTCATCGAGGACGACGAGCTGGTCGAGGTCACGCCGAAGGAAATCCGCCTGCGCAAGAAGCTGCTGACCGAAAGCGACCGCAAGCGCGCATCCCGCGCCGCCTGATCCGCGCATGGACATGCCGTCGACCGGGCCGGTGCCGCGTGATCGCGCCACCGGCCTGCGGACGATCGCATTGCTGGAAACCGCCAAGGGGCTGCTGGCGCTGCTGGCCGCCGCCGCATTGGCGGCAGTCGGTCCCGAAGCGCTGCAGCAGGACGTCGAGCGCCTGCTCGGCTGGCTGGGCGTCGCAAGCCAGCGCGGCGGAACCGCGCTGCTCGACCGCATCACCCCGCAGACACTGCACGTGGCGATCGCCGTCGCACTGGTCTACGCATCGATGCGGCTGCTCGAGGGCTGGGGCCTGTGGCGCCATCGCGCCTGGGCATCCTGGCTGGGCTGCATCGGCGCGGCCGCCTACCTGCCGTTCGAGCTCTACGCCCTGTGGCGGCACCCCGACTGGCTGACCTGGGGCGTATTGCTGCTCAACCTGGCCATCGTGCTGGTGCTGGCAAACGACCTGCGCCGCCGGCATCGCGCAAGCGCTTAGGACGCGGCTCGCGGCGCCGGCCGCGCGGCAAGCCCGCCGCCGAAGACAGGCCAGGGAGTGGCGGGGCGGGACCCGCCTTACGAGGGGATCGCAGCCGCCGTCAGCTGCGCCTGCTTGCGCACGATCAGCATCGCCGTCTCCAGCGCCTGTTCGTAGTTCAGCCGTGGATCGACGGTCGAACGGTAGGCGCGCCCGAGGTCGATGTCGGTCAACGCGCGCGCGCCGCCGGTGCACTCGGTCACGTCCTCGCCGGTCAGCTCCAGGTGCACGCCGCCGAGCCGCGTCCCGGCCGCCGCATGCAGGTCGAAGGACTGCTCGATTTCGCTGCGGATCTTGTCGAAGCGCCGGGTCTTGTAGCCGTTGCTGGTCGATTCGGTATTGCCGTGCATCGCGTCGCAGATCCACAGCACGCGTCGGCCGGAACGCTTCACCGCATCGAGCAGCGGCGGCAGGCGTTCGGCGATCTGCGCCGCGCCCATGCGGTGGATCAGGCTCAGCCGGCCGGGTTCGTCGTCGGGGTTGAGCACGTCGATCAGCCGCAGCAGCGCGTCCGGCGTCGAGGTCGGCCCGACCTTGACCGCGACCGGATTGCGGATGCCGCGGAAGTACTCGACATGGGCGCCTTCCAGCGCCGCTGTGCGCACGCCGATCCACGGAAAATGCGTGCTGAGGTTGAACCAGCCCCACTGACGCGGCACCTGGCGGGTCTGGGCCTCCTCGTAGGGCAGCAGCAACGCCTCATGCGAGGTGTAGAAGTCCACACGGTTGAGGTTGTAGACCTGGGTGCCGGCCAGCGTCTCCATGAACCGCACCGCATCGCCCAGGCCCGAGACCATGCGCTGGTACTCCTCGGCCAGCGGCGATTCCCCGACCCAGTTCAGGCCCCAGTACTCGGGGTGGTGCAGGTCGGCGAAGCCACCGTCGATCAGCGCACGCACGAAATTCATCGTCATCGCCGAGCGCGCATGCGCCTTGATCATGCGCCGGGGATCGGGGATGCGCGCCTCGGCGGTGAACGCCGGCGCGTTGACCACGTCGCCACGGTAGCTCGGCAACGAAACGTCGCCACGGGTCTCCATGTCGGCCGAACGCGGCTTGGCGTACTGGCCGGCGAAGCGGCCGACCCGCACCACCGGGATGCGCAGCCCGTGCACCAGCACCAGGCTCATCTGCAGCAGCACCTTGAGCCGGTTGGAGATGATCTCCGACGAACAGTCGCCGAAGTTCTCCGCGCAGTCCCCGCCCTGCAGCAGGAAGCGCTTGCCCTCCTGGGCCTCGGCCAGTTGCTGCTTGAGGTTGAGGATCTCCCAGGAGGTCACCAGCGGCGGCAGCCGGCGCAGTTCCTCCTGCACCTCGGCCAGCGCCGCGGCATCGGGATAGGTCGGCAGCTGCAGAGCCGGGCGCTTGCGCCAGCTGTCGGGCTGCCAGTCTTCGGGAAGGTTCACGGCTTGCAGGTTTCGCTCGACGGACGGGGACATCGGACTTTCTTCCTCCTGCGCATCACGGCGGACTGCCGTGGCACCTGGCCCTGGGGCGCGGCCTGAACGACGTGGCCCAGGATGACGCGAATGATCGAATGGTCAGCGGCCGGACATCATCGGCGCCGCGTGCGCAGGCCGGCATACAGCGCGACCGCGCCCAGCAGCACGAACCACAGCAGGCTCCACGCGGGCATCGACAGGCCAAGGAAGGTCCAGTCGACCGTGCCGCAGTCGCCGCTGCCGGTCAGCACACGCTTGATCAACGTCGGCGTGTCCATCGTCTCGCGCATGAACGAGAACGGCGCGCCGCAAGCGGCGAATCCGGGCGGGTTCAACTGCAGCCAGACGTGGCGCCCGGCGATGCCGGCGCCGACCGCGGCCGCGGCGAATCCGAACAAGCCGTACACCCTGCGGCCGATGTCGCCGCGCGGCGCATGCACGCCGGCCACCAGCAGCACCAGCCCAAGTGCGGCGAACGCGATGCGCTGGAAGATGCACAGCGGGCACGGCTCCAGCCCCCACTGCAGCTGCGAATAGATCGCGAAGCCGATCAGGGCGAAGCAGACGACGGCGGCGCTGAGCATCAGCGCGCGGAACGACCAGCGGAAAGGGTTCATCGGAATGCCGGCAACGGATGAGCGTCGATTATCCCGCCGCGCGGCGCAAACAAAAACCCCGGCATTCGCCGGGGCTCTGTTCCACGCAGCACGTGCCGGCACCGCAACGGGTACCGGCGACGGCGGCTGGATTACTCGGCGTCAACGCCGGCCTGCGGGCGGTCCACCAGCTCGACATACGCCATCGGCGCATTGTCGCCGGCACGGAAGCCGCATTTGAGGATGCGCAGGTAGCCGCCGGGACGGCCCTGGTAACGCGGGCCCAGGGTGGTGAACAGGGTACCGACCGCTTCCTTGTCGCGCAGGCGCGCGAATGCGAGGCGGCGGTTGGCGACGCCGTCGACCTTGGCCAGGGTGATCAGCGGCTCGGCGACGCGGCGCAGTTCCTTGGCCTTGGGCAGGGTGGTCTTGATCAGCTCGCTCTTGAACAGCGAAGCGGCCATGTTGCGGAACATCGCTTCGCGATGGGCGCTGGTGCGATTGAACTTGCGTCCGGCTTTCTGGTGGCGCATGGGCGGGATCCTTCAGTGGAATGTTGGGTCGTTGGACATCGTTGTCGCCATCGGTGGCGTTGGAACCTGGACTGCGGATGGTCCTGACCGGCGAATCCTTCGCCGGAAGTGCCGCGGACTTGGGTCCGTCGGTTGGGTGTTGCGTACTTCTGAAAAGCCCGGGAGCCGCGGCTTGCGCCGCATTTGCAGCCCGGCCCGGCGCAGCGCGCCGGGCGTTCGCGCCCGCGACCGGTGCCTGAGGGCACCGGTCAAGCGCGGGCGCTCACCCCAGCATGCCGTGGTTGGAGACGCCGGCCGGCGGCCAGTTCTCCAGCTTCATGCCGAGCGCGAGGCCGCGCTGCGCGAGGACTTCCTTGATCTCGGTCAGCGACTTCTTGCCGAGGTTCGGGGTCTTCAGCAGCTCGACTTCGGTCTTCTGGATCAGGTCGCCGATGAAGTAGATGCTCTCGGCCTTGAGGCAGTTGGCCGAACGCACGGTCAGCTCGAGGTCGTCGATCGGGCGCAACAGCACCGGGTCGACGCCCGGGGTCTGCGGCTTCGCCGCGCCGCGGTCGCGGTGGGTGAAGTCGCCGAACACCGACAGCTGGTCGGTGAGGATGTCGGCGGCGGTGCGCACGGCCTCCTCGGCATCGATCGTGCCGTTGGTCTCGATGTCCAGCACCAGCTTGTCGAGGTCGGTACGCTGCTCGACGCGGGCCGCTTCGACCTCATAGGCGACGCGGCGGACCGGCGAGAACGAGGCGTCGAGCATCAGGCGGCCGATCGCACGGCTCTCCTCGTCCGGACGGCGACGCGCGGCGGCCGGCTGGTAGCCGAAGCCACGCTCGATCTTCAGACGCATGTTGATCGACGCGTCCTTGGTCAGGTGGCAGATCACGTGGTCGCCGTTGAGGATCTCGACGTTGTGGTCGGTCTTGATGTCGGATGCGGTCACGACGCCCGGGCCGGACTTGCTCAGCGACAGCGTCGAGCTCTCGCCGGTGCCCATGCGGATGGCGACGTCCTTGAGGTTGAGCAGGACTTCCAGCACGTCCTCCTGCAGGCCTTCGATGGTGCTGTACTCGTGCAGTACGCCGTCGATCTCGACTTCCGTGATGGCGAAGCCGGGGATCGAGGACAGCAGCACGCGACGCAGGGCATTGCCCAGCGTGTGCCCGTACCCGCGCTCCAGCGGCTCGATCACGACCTTCGCGCGGTTGCCCGCGAGACGTTCGATCTGCGGGCCACGCGGACGCAGTACCTGATTGGCGGTAGCCGTCATGATTTGTGTCTCTCCTGAGGAACGCCGTGCGCACGGCACGGCGACACCTGATTGAATTACTTCGAGTACAGCTCGACGATCAGCGCTTCGTTGATGTCCGCCGGCAGGTCACCGCGATCCGGGACGGCCTTGAACACGCCGCTGAACTTCTTCGAGTCGACCTCGACCCACGACGGCGACAGGTCCATCGTCGAGAACACGTTCAGGGCTTCCTGGACGCGAAGCTGCTTCTGCGCCTTCTCCGACAGCGCGATCGCGTCGCCCGCCTTGACCTGGTAGGACGGCAGGTTGACCGGCTGGCCGTTGACCGTGACGCCACGGTGGCTGACCAGCTGGCGCGCGGCCGGGCGGGTCACCGCGAAACCCATGCGGTAGACGACGTTGTCCAGGCGGGTTTCCAGCAGCTGCAGCAGGTTCTCGCCGGTGTTGCCCTTCTTGGTCGAGGCCTTCTTGTAGTAGTTGCGGAACTGGCGTTCCAGCAGGCCGTAGATGCGCTTGACCTTCTGCTTCTCGCGCAGCTGGGTGGCGTAGTCGGACAGCTTGCCCTTGCGGGTGTTGGTCGCGCCGTGCTGGCCGGGCTTCTGCTCGAGCTTGCACTTGGAGTCCAACGCGCGGTTGGGGCTCTTGAGCGACAGGTCTGCGCCTTCGCGACGGGCGAGCTTGCAGGTAGGACCGATATAACGAGCCATTGTTCTTTTGCTCCTCGGACGCTGCGGTTAGACGCGGCGCTTCTTCGGCGGACGGCACCCGTTGTGCGGGATCGGCGTCACGTCGATGATGTTGATGATCTTGTAGCCCACGTTGTTCAACGAACGCACGGCCGACTCACGGCCCGGACCCGGACCCTTGATGCGGACTTCCAGCGACTTCACGCCGTAGTCCAGCGCGGCCTTGCCGGCCTTCTCGGCGGCGACCTGCGCTGCGAACGGGGTCGACTTGCGCGAACCGCGGAAGCCTGCACCACCGGACGTCGCCCACGAGAGCGCGTTGCCCTGGCGGTCGGTGATCGTGATGATCGTGTTGTTGAACGAAGCGTGGACATGCGCGATGCCGTCGGTGACGACGCGCTTGATCTTCTTCTTGGTCTTGCTTGCGGACGGCTTGGCCATGGTCTGTGCTCCTTACTTCCTGATGGCCTTGCGCGGACCCTTGCGGGTGCGTGCATTGGTCCGGGTGCGCTGGCCGCGCAGCGGGAGGCCGCGACGATGGCGCAGGCCGCGATAGCACGACAGGTCCATCAGGCGCTTGATCGCGATGCCGACCTCGCGACGCAGATCGCCTTCGACCACGTACTTGCCGACTTCCGAGCGCAGGCGCTCGACTTCCGGCTCGGACAGCTCGCGGATCTTGGTGGTGGCGTCGACGCCGGCTGCTTCGCAGACCTTCTTCGACCGGGTACGGCCAATGCCGTAGATACTCTGAAGCCCGACCCAGACATGCTTCTGGGCAGGCAGATTGACACCTGCAATACGCGCCATGCGCGGATCTCCAACTGGTTTGGCTGCCAGGGGTTCAATCCCGGCAAAAGGGAACATGAAATTATAACAGGGCCTCGGCGCTTCAGGAAGCCCACCGCGCCGAAGCGCCCTGGACCCGGCATGGGGAGTGTGCCCATGCTCCGGCGACGGCACCGGGGCGGCAGCTTCGGGAAGACCCCTCGCCTGCCCCGCGCGCTACTCTGGCGCGCGGAAAACCCGGAACCACCCACGCCCGAGACCGCCGCGTGGGTCGCCCATCTTGAACCCCGGCGTGGATGTCCGGGGTTCCGGCGGCGCCCCGGAGGGCGCCAGGTGCGGACCGGGTGGAACCCGGAACGCCTGTAATCGTCGGCCGGCGATGCCGGCCGTGCCGCCTCAGCGCAGCGATGCCCCGCCGCGCGAACCCTTGAGGTTGGCCTTCTTGAGCAGGCTCTCGTACTGGTGCGACATCAGGTGCGACTGGATCTGCGCGATGAAATCCATGACCACGATGACCACGATCAGCAGCGAGGTACCGCCGAAATAGAACGAGGTGCCGAACTCGGCGCGCATGAACTCCGGCAGCAGGCAGACCGCCACCAGATAGGCCGCGCCCACCGCCGTCAAGCGGGTCAGCACGCCGTCGATGTAGTCCGCGGTCGCCTTGCCCGGGCGGATGCCCGGGATCAGCGCGCCCGACTTCTTCAGGTTGTCGGCGGTTTCCTGCGAGTTGAACACCAGCGCCGTGTAGAAGAACGCGAAGCCGGCGATCAGGCCGCCGAACAGCAGCACGTACAGCGGCTCGCCGGGCGACAGCGCCTGCGCGGCGCGCTGCAGCCACGTGGCCGAGCCCGCCTCGCCGAACCAGGTCGACACGGTCGCCGGGAACATGATGATCGACGAGGCGAAGATCGCCGGGATCACGCCCGCCATGTTGAGCTTGAGCGGCAGGAACGAGCTCTGGTTCATGTACGCGTTGCGGCCACCCTGGCGGCGCGCGTAGTTGACCGTGATGCGGCGCTGGCCGCGCTCGACGAAGACCACGAAGTAGATCGCGGCCAGGACCACGATCGCCAGCATGATCGCCGCGATCGGGCTCATGTCGCCGTTGCGCAACGAGTCGAACGTGCCGAACACCGCGCCCGGCAGCCCGGCGACGATACCGGCGAAGATGATCAGCGAGACGCCGTTGCCGATGCCGCGCTCGGTCACCTGCTCGCCCAGCCAGACCAGGAACATGGTGCCGGCGGTCAGCGCCACGATCGCGGTCAGCACGAAGCCCATGCCCGGCGCGTAGACCACCGGGATGCCGTTGTTGGCGCCCGAGCTCTGCAGCGCGACGGCAATGCCGGCCGACTGGAAGATCGCCAGCGGGATCGCGCCGATGCGCGACCACTGGGTGATCCGGCGCCGGCCCGACTCGCCTTCCTTCTGGATGGCCTTCAGGCTCGGCACCACCTGCACCAGCAGCTGCATGACGATCGACGCCGAGATGTACGGGATCACGTTCAGCGCGAACAGGCTGAAGCGCTCCAGCGCACCGCCGGAGAACATGTTGAACATGTCGACGATCGTGCCCTGCTGCTGCTCCATCAGCTGCAGCATGGCCTCGGGGTTGACGCCCGGCACCGGGATGAAGCAACCGATGCGGTAGACGATCAGTGCCCCGAGCACGAACAGCAGGCGCTGGCGCAGCTCGGTGAACTTGCCCAGACCGGCGCCAATGCCGCCCATTGCGCTACTGCTGCGTGACATTGAACGCTCCGATGTGACGATCTATCCGCACGCTTATCAATCCTTCACTCGAAATGGGAAGCCTGCCATCCGTGGCGCAACGCTACCGGTACCGGATCGACCGGCCCGTCCATCCATGGCCGGCCGCTCGCCGGCACGGCGCGGCAGTGCCGCGCCCGGCTTACGCCGGCTCGCCCTCGACCTTGCCGCCAGCGGCTTCGATCGCCTCGCGGGCGCCGGCGGTGGCCAGCACGCCCTTGAGCACGAGCTTCTTGCTGATCTCGCCCTTCTTGACGATCTTCGCGCGCTTGGCGGTGCTGGGCACCAGCTTGGCGGCGCGCAGCGCGGCGAAGTCGATGTCGCCATCGAGCTTGTCGAGCTGGTAGAGCATCACTTCGGCGGTGTCGAGCTTGAGCTTGGAGCGGAAACCGACCTTCGGCAGGCGCTTGCGCAGCGGCATCTGGCCGCCTTCGAAGCCGGCCTTGATCTTGCCCTTGCCCGAACGCGCGAACGAACCCTTGTGGCCGCGACCGGCGGTCTTGCCAAGGCCCGAGCCGATGCCGCGACCGACGCGCGTGCGCTCGGTGCGGGCGCCCTGTGCGGGCTTGAGAGAATTGAGCTTCATCTGATTACTCCTCGACCCGCACCAGGTAATGGACCTTGTTGATCAGTCCACGGACCTGCGGGCTGTCCTTCAGTTCGCGCACGTCGTTGAGCTTGTTCAGGCCCAGGGCCTTCACCGACAGGCGATGCTTGGCCTGCGAACCGCGCAGGCCCTTGACCAGGCGCACCTTGACGGTGCCGCCGGCGGCTTCGTTCTTAGCCATGAGCGATGTCCTCCAGCTTCTTGCCGCGCTTGGCCGCGATCTGCGCCGGCGAATGCATCTCCGCCAGGCCACGGATGGTCGCGCGCACCAGGTTGATCGGGTTGCGCGAGCCGACGGCCTTGGCCAGCACGTCCTTGACGCCGACGGCCTCGAGCACGGCGCGCATCGCGCCACCGGCGATGACGCCGGTACCTTCCGAGGCGGGCTGCATGAACACGCGCGCCGCGCCGTGGCCGGACTTGACCGTGTGCCACAGGGTGCTGCCGTTGAGGTCGATCGCGCGCTGGTTCTTGCGCGCCTGCTCCATCGACTTCTGGATCGCGACCGGCACTTCGCGCGCCTTGCCGTAGCCGAAGCCGACCTTGCCGTTGCCGTCGCCGACGACCGTCAGCGCGGTGAACGTGAACTGGCGACCGCCCTTGACGGTCTTGCTGACGCGGTTGACCGTGATCAGCTTCTCGATCATGCCGTCGTCGAGTTCTTCGCGGTCGCGATTACGGTCGCGGCCGCGGTTTTCCCTTTCGTTTGCCATTGTTGTCGCCTGTACTGGAAGGAGGATGTACGGCTCGGGCCGCTTGTGGTTGTGATGCGGTTCGGTGGAACGCGGACGCGGCACAGAAGGCCGCGGGCGTCCGGCACACCTCGTGCCGGCGAGTCAGGCGACACCGGGCGCGAAGCCCGGCGTCGACAGCGTGTCGTTCAGAACTGCAGGCCGCCCTCGCGGGCCGCGTCCGCCAGTGCCTTGATGCGGCCGTGGTAGCGGTAGCCCGAACGGTCGAACGCGACCTTCTCGATGCCCGCGGCCTTGGCCTTCTCGGCGATCGCGTGACCGACCTTGGCGGCGGCGTCGGCGTTCTTGCCGTTCTTCAGGCCGTCGCGCACGTCGGCCTGGGTGGTGCTGGCCGCGGCCAGGACCCTGGAGCCGTCGGCGGTGAACAGCTGGGCGTAGATGTGCTGACCGGTGCGCAGCACCGACAGGCGCGGCACGCCGAGAACGCGGATGTGTGCACGGGTCGACTTGGCGCGACGCAGGCGGGCGATGTTCTTGTCCATGGTGATTCTCCAGAAGCGGATCGGCTCGTCGGCAAGTCCGGTCCACGCGGGACCGGGCTTCCGCATTACGCCTTCTTGGCTTCCTTGCGGATGATGGTTTCGTCGGAGTACTTGACGCCCTTGCCCTTGTACGGCTCCGGCGGACGGAAGCTGCGGATCTTCGCGGCGACTTCACCCACCTGCTGCTTGTCGGCGCCCTGGACCAGGATCTCGGTCTGGGTCGGCGTGGTGATGGTGATGCCTTCCGGCGCCTGGAACACGACCGGGTGCGAGAAGCCCAGCGACAGGTTCAGGTCCTTGCCCTGCACCGCGGCGCGGTAGCCGACGCCGACCAGGTCGAGCTTGCGCTCGAAGCCCTGCGACACGCCGTGCACCATGTTCGCGACGATGGCACGCAGGGTGCCGGTCAGCGCGATCTGCGACGGATCGTTGGCCGAGAGCAGCGCGTTGCCGTCCTCGATGCGGATTTCGATGTCAGCCGGCTTGGCCAGCGACAGGGTGCCCTTCGGCCCCTTGACGCTGACGCTCTCGGGCTGGATGTTGAGTTCGACACCCTTCGGCAGGGCGATCGGCTTCTTGGCGACTCGGGACATTGGATTCGTACTCCCTTAGGCCACGAAGCACAGGACTTCACCGCCGACGCCCTGCTGGCGCGCCTGCGCATCGGTCATGATGCCCTTCGAGGTGGAAATGATGGCGACGCCCAGGCCGTTGAGGACCTTCGGCAGCGCGTCCTTGCCGCGGTACTGGCGCAGGCCCGAGCGCGAGACGCGCTGCAGGCGCTCGATCACCGGGCGGCCTTCGAAATACTTCAGCACGATCTCGAGCTCGGCCTTGGCGCCGTTCTCGGTCACGCGGATGTCGCCGATGTAGCCCTCGTCCTTGAGGACGTTGGCGATGGCGACCTTGGTCTTGGACGACGGCATCTTCACCGTCTGCTTGCCGACCGCTGCCGCATTTCGAATGCGGACCAGCATGTCGGCGATGGGATCAGTCATGCTCATGATGATTACCTTCTGAGTGCACCGATATCCGCTTTCGCGAATTCTGTTTTGTGCCCGCCCATGACGGCCGGGGTCTTGCGGGAGGGGGCATATTCTACAGGTCCGGCGCCTGAGCGCCAGACCTGCCGGACACGCACCCGCCGTCCGTTGTTACCAGCTGGCCTTGCGCAGGCCCGGCACGTCGCCGCGCATGGTGGCTTCGCGCAGCTTGTTGCGGCCCAGGCCGAACTTGCTGTACACGCCGCGCGGGCGGCCGGTCAGGGCGCAACGGTTGACCTGGCGCGACGGCGAGGAGTCGCGCGGCAGCTTCTGCAGCTTGGTCGCGGCCTCGATCTTCTCCTCGTAGCTCGCGGTCGTGCTGCTGATGATCTTCTTCAGCGCGTCGCGCTTGGCGCCGTGCTGCTTGGCCAGCTTCTCACGCTTGACCTCGCGGTTGACCATGGATGTCTTTG
The DNA here is from genome assembly GCF_021191695.1 of Proluteimonas luteida. Classification (GTDB taxonomy): domain Bacteria; phylum Pseudomonadota; class Gammaproteobacteria; order Xanthomonadales; family Xanthomonadaceae; genus Luteimonas; species Luteimonas luteida. The sequence goes on along the minus strand of NZ_JAIWPT010000026.1, from coordinate 7,735 downwards.
CCATGTGTAGATCCTTGTGATTCGTGATTCGTGATTCGTGATTGGAAAGTGCGGGTTCGGGACGGCGGTTGCCGTTACGAATCACCAATCACAAATCACTGATCACGGCTTCATCAGTTGCGGAACGGGAAGCGGAAGGCTTCCAGCAGCGCCTTGGCTTCTTCGTTGGTGCGGGCGGTGGTGGTGATGGCGATGTCCATGCCGCGGATCGCGTCGACCTGGTCGAAGTCGATTTCCGGGAAGATGATCTGCTCCTTCACACCCATGTTGTAGTTGCCGCGACCGTCGAACGAGCGGCCCGACACGCCACGGAAGTCGCGCACGCGCGGCAGCGAGACATTGATCAGGCGATCCATGAACTCGTACATGCGGTTGCGGCGCAGCGTGACCTTGCAGCCGATCGGCCAGCCGTCGCGGATCTTGAACGAGGCGACCGAGACGCGCGACTTGGTCACCAGCGGCTTCTGGCCGCTGATCTTGGCCATGTCGGCGGTGGCGTTCTCGAGGATCTTCTTGTTCGCGGCAGCCTCGCCCACGCCCATGTTCAGCGTGATCTTGGTCAGGCGCGGCACCTGCATGATGTTGTCGTAGCCGAACTGCTCCATGAGCTTCGGCACCACTTCATCCTTGTAGAACTGTTCCAGACGGGTCGTCATTTGTGCATTCCTCAGGCGTCGAGCGCCTCACCGCTCGAGCGGAACACGCGCAGCGTGCGTCCATCCTCGAGCTTCTTGATTCCGACGCGCTCGCCCTTGCCGGTGGCAGGGTTGAACGGCATCACGTTCGATGCGTGGATCGGCGCTTCGCGCTCGATCACGCCACCGGGCTGCCCGGCCTGCGGGTTCGGCTTGGTATGGCGCTTGACGAGGTTGATGTTCGCGACGACGACCTTGTCGCCGACCACGCGCACCACATCGCCGCGCTTGCCCTTGTCCTTGCCGGCGATCACGATCACGTGGTCGCCCTTCTTGATTCGATTGGCCATTTCAGTGTCCTCCGCTCAGAGCACTTCAGGTGCGAGCGAGACGATCTTCATGAACTTCTCGGAACGCAGTTCGCGGGTCACAGGCCCGAAGATGCGGGTGCCGATCGGCTCCTGCTTGTTGTTCAGCAACACGGCGGCGTTGCCGTCGAAGCGGATCAGCGAACCGTCCGCGCGACGCACGCCCTTGCGGGTGCGCACCACGACGGCGTCGTAGACCTCGCCCTTCTTGACCTTGCCGCGCGGAATCGCTTCCTTGACCGACACCTTGATGATGTCGCCGATCGCGGCGTAGCGGCGCTTGGAGCCGCCGAGCACCTTGATGCACATCACTTCCTTGGCACCGCTGTTGTCCGCCACGTCGAGGTGGCTCTGCATCTGGATCATGGTCTGCCCTCCTCTGTTATTCGGCGGCGCGCGCGACGATTTCCGCCACACGCCAGTTCTTGGTCTTGGAGATCGGCGCGATCTCGACCACCTTCACCAGATCGCCTTCCTGGCAGGCGTTCTCGGCGTCGTGGGCGTGCAGTTTGGTCGAGCGGCGGATGTACTTGCCGTACAGCGCATGCTTGACCTGACGCTCGACCAGCACGGTGACGGTCTTGTCCATCTTGTTGCTGACCACTCGGCCCTGGACCGTGCGCTGCTTTTTATCGGTATTCGTCATGGTCTGGTCCTTACTTCTTCTGACCGATCAGGGTGTTGACGCGCGCGATCTCGCGGCGCACCCGACGGGCTTCATGCGTCTTGGTCAGCTGGCCGGTGGCCTTCTGCATGCGGAGCGAGAAACGCTCCTTGTGCAGGTCGATGAGATGCGACTGCAGCTCCTCGGCCGACTTCTCGCGGAGTTCCTTGGTCGTAGCCATCAGCGCACCGTCCGGGTCACGAAAGTGGTGGTGACCGAGAGCTTGGCGGCAGCCAGGCGGAACGCCTCGCGTGCGGTCGCCTCGTCGATGCCCTCGATTTCGAAGATCATGCGGCCGGGCTGGATCTGGGCGACCCAGTACTCGACGCCGCCCTTACCGGAGCCCATGCGGACTTCGATCGGCTTCTTGGTGATCGGCTTGTCCGGGAACACGCGGATCCACATCTTGCCGCCACGCTTGACGTGACGGCTGATGGTCCGGCGGCCGGCTTCGATCTGACGCGCGGTCAGCTGTCCGGTCGCGGTGGCCTTGAGGCCGAACTCGCCGAAGCTGACTGCATTTCCGCTCCATGCCAGGCCTTCATTCCGGCCCTTGTGCATCTTGCGGTACTTGGTGCGCTTGGGTTGCAGCATGATTAGTCCCTCGACTCGCGGTCACGACGCGGGCCACGCGGACGATCGCGGTCACCGCGGTCGTTGCGATCGCCACGCGGCGTGTCGTCCTGTTTCTCCTGGCCGACCTGGGCGAAGTCGAAGATCTCGCCCTTGTAGATCCAGGTCTTGATGCCGATGATGCCGTAGGTCGTCTTGGCTTCGGCGAAGCCGTAATCGACGTCCGCGCGCAGGGTGTGCAGCGGCACGCGACCTTCGCGGTACCACTCCGAGCGGGCGATCTCGGCGCCGTTGAGGCGGCCGGCGACGTTGACCTTGATGCCCAGCGCGCCCAGGCGCATCGCGTTGCCCACGGCGCGCTTCATCGCGCGACGGAACATGATGCGGCGCTCGAGCTGCTGCGCGATCGACTCGGCGACCAGCTGCGCGTCGAGCTCGGGCTTGCGCACCTCGGTGACGTTGATGTGCGCCGGGACGCCCATCATCGTGCTGACGTCCTTGCGCAGCTTCTCGATGTCCTCGCCGCGCTTGCCGATCACCACGCCCGGGCGGGCGGTGTGGATCGTCACGCGCGCGGTCTTGGCCGGACGCTCGATCAGGATCTTGCTGATGCCGGCCTGGGCGAGGCGCTTGCGCAGCATCTCGCGGACCTTGATGTCGGCGACCAGGTACTCGGCGAATTCCTTCTTGCCGGCGTACCACTTGGAATTCCAGTCCTTGGCGATGCCCAGGCGGATGCCGGTGGGATGAACTTTGTGACCCATATTACTTGCCCTCTCCCACGACGACGGTGATATGGCTGGTGCGCTTGAGGATGCGGGTGCCGCGTCCCTTCGCACGTGCCATGAAGCGCTTCAGCGTCGGACCTTCATCGACGGTGATCGTGGCGATCTTCAGCTCGTCGACGTCGGCGCCGGCGTTGTTCTCCGCATTCGCGATCGCCGACTCGACCACCTTCTTGATCAGGTGGGCGGCCTTCTTGTCCGAGAACTTCAGCAGGCCGACGGCGCGCTCGACCGGCAGGCCACGGACCTGGTCGGCGACCAGGCGTGCCTTCTGCGGCGAGATGCGCGCGGTCCGCAGGATCGCGGTGCGCTTGTTGACTTCGGTCCGGGCGCGCTTCTGCTCGTCGAGCCTGGATTTGGTTGCCTTGTCCATTGTGCGCTCCTTACCTGCCCGACTTCTTGTCGCCGCCGTGACCCTTGAAGGTCCGGGTCAGCGCGAATTCGCCGAGCTTGTGGCCCACCATGTTCTCGTTGACCAGCACCGGGACGTGGTTCTTGCCGTTGTGGATGGCGATGGTGAAACCGATCATGTCCGGCAGGACCATCGAACGACGCGACCAGGTCTTGATCGGCTTCTTGGTGTTGCTGCCCGCGGCTTCCACCTTCTTGAGCAGGTGGTGGTCGACGAACGGACCCTTCTTGAGTGAACGTGCCATGGTCTATCAGCTCCTGCGATCGCGAACGATGAACTGTTGCGTCCGCTTGTTATGGCGGGTCTTGTAACCCTTGGTCGGCACGCCCCACGGGGTGACCGGATGCGGGTTGCCCTGGCCGGCGCGGGCCTCACCACCGCCGTGCGGATGGTCGACCGGGTTCATCGCCGCGCCGCGGACCGTCGGCTTGACGCCGCGCCAGCGCTTGGCGCCGGCCTTGCCGAGCTTCTCGAGGCTGTGCTCGTCGTTGCTGACCTCGCCGATCGTGGCGCGGCACTCGGACGGCACCCGGCGCACTTCGCCCGAGCGCAGGCGCACCGTGGCGTAGACGCCTTCACGCGAGACCAGCTGTACGGCGGCACCGGCGGCGCGGGCGATCTGCGCGCCCTTGCCCGGCTTCATCTCGATGCAGTGGATCGTCGAGCCGACCGGGATGTTGCGCAGCGGCAGCGTGTTGCCGGTCTTGATCGGCGCGTCCGAACCCGAGATCACCTGGTCGCCGGCCTTCAGGCCCTTGGGGGCGATGATGTAGCGGCGCTCGCCGTCGACATAGCACAGCAGTGCGATGTGCGCGGTGCGGTTGGGGTCGTATTCGATGCGCTCCACGCGCGCCGGAATGCCTTCCTTGTCACGCTTGAAGTCGACGATGCGGTAGTGCTGCTTGTGGCCACCGCCGATGTGGCGGGTGGTGATGCGGCCGTGGTGGTTGCGACCACCGGTCTTGCTCTTCTTCTCGACCAGCGCAGCGTGCGGGGCACCCTTGTGCAGCTCCGGGTGCACCACGCGGACCGCGGAACGGCGGCCGGCGGAAGTGGGCTTGAATTTCATCAATGGCATCGGGGCTTCCTCAGACCTTCGCGTTCATGACGTCGATCGACTGGCCGTCGGCCAGCTTGACGTACGCCTTGCGCCAGTCGCCACGGCTGCCTTGGCGCTGACGGAAGGACTTGTTCTTGCCCTTCACGTTGACGACATTGACCGCCTCGACCGTCACGTCGAACAGCTTCTCGACCGCGGCCTTGATGTCGGCCTTGGTCGCGACCGTCGACACTTCGAACGCGTACTGGTTGGACAGTTCCTGCAGGCGCGCGGTCTTCTCGGACACGCGCGGTGCACGGATCACTTCATAGAGCTTGGCGTCGTTCATGCCAGCCACTCCTCGATCTTCTTCACCGCATCGGTGGTGATCAGCACGCTGTCGGCACCGACCAGCGAAACCGGGTCCAGGCCCTGCACGTCGCGGATCTCGACGTAGGGCAGGTTGCGGGCCGACAGGTACAGGTGTTCGGACGCTTCCTCGGTCACGATCAGCGGGCGCTTGCCCAGATCGAATTCCTTGAGCTTGGCGACCATGCCGCTGGTCTTCGTCTGATCGAGGTCGAACGCCTCGACGACGGTCAGGCGGCCCTGGCGGTTGAGCTCGGACAGGATCGACGAGATCGCCGCGCGGTACATCTTGCGGTTGACCTTCTGCGCGAAGCTGCGCGGCTTGGCCGCGAAGGTCACGCCGCCGCCGACGAAGATCGGCGCGGTGAGGGCGCCATGACGCGCACCGCCGCCCTTCTGCTTCTTCGACTTCTTGGTCGTGCCGTTGACTTCCGCACGGGTCTTCTGCGCCTTGGTGCCGGCGCGACCGGCGTTGCGATAGGCGACGACGACCTGGTGGACCAGGTCTTCGCTGAAATCGCGGCCGAAGACTTCGTCGGAGACCGACAGCTTCGCGCTGCTGTTGTTGATTGCGAGTTCCATCGTGCTACTCCTTATGCCTTGCTCGACGGACGCACGATCACGTCACCGCCCGGCGCACCCGGCACCGCGCCCTTGACGGCGATCAGGCCGCGCTCGGCGTCGACCTTGACGATCTGCAGGCGCTGCGTGCTCTGCTGGACGGCGCCCATGTGGCCGGACATCTTCTTGCCCGGAAACACGCGGCCCGGCGTCTGGCGCTGGCCGAGCGAACCCGGCTGGCGATGCGACAGCGAGTTGCCGTGGGTGGCGTCGCCCATCTTGAAGTTCCAGCGCTTGATCGTGCCCTGGAAGCCCTTGCCCTTGGTGACGCCCTGGACGTCGACGAGCTGGCCCACTTCGAAGATGTCGGCCTTGATCTCGCCACCGACGCTGAAGTCGCCGATCTTGTCGTCGGCGACGCGGAGCTCCCACAGGCCGCGGCCTGCCTCGACCTTCGCCTTGGCGAGGTGGCCGGTTTCCGGCTTGTTGACCAGCACGGCGCGCTTGCTGCCGACGGTCACCTGCACGGCACTGTAGCCGTCGGACTCCGGGGTCTTGATCTGGGTGATGCGGTTGGGCGTGGCCTCGATCAGCGTCACCGGCACGGACTTGCCGTCCTCGGTGAACACGCGGCTCATGCCGGCCTTGCGGCCGACGATGCCCAACGAATGGATCTTCGCGGTCATGATGCGGGCCTTTAGGTCAGTTTGATCTGGACGTCGACGCCGGCCGCGAGCTCGAGCTTCATCAGCGCGTCCACGGTCTTGTCGTTGGGGTCGACGATGTCGAGCACGCGCTTGTGCGTGCGGGTTTCGTACTGGTCACGCGCATCCTTGTCGACGTGCGGCGACGTCAGGATGGTGTAACGCTCGATCTTGGTCGGCAGCGGGATCGGGCCGCGCACCTGCGCGCCGGTCCGCTTTGCGGTTTCGACGATCTCGCTGGCCGAACGGTCGATCAGGCGATGATCGAACGCCTTGAGGCGGATCCGGATCTTTTGGTCCGTCATGACGGAAATATCCTTGGTTGAAAGAGCGACGGGCCCGCGGCTGGGTGCGCGGAACCCCATGAAATCCGATGACAGCCCGACGCTGGTGCCCGCGCGCCGGACGCATCCCTTGCAAACGACAAGGCAGACCGGTCGCCCGATCTGCCCAGACAGGAATCCACAGACGCAATGATCCGCTCCATCCCTGCATGCCTCGAAGAACTTCGGGGCGGGTGGAGCGCAGCCTTGCGACATTTCCGTGTCTGGCGAAGACGAGGCGCTTCCCGCACCTCATTTCGCGGCTTCACGACCTGAATTCGCTTCGGGCCGTGAAGAGTCCAGCATTCTAACTGGGTCAACGGGGCAATTGCAACAGGCAACTACCAGAAAACACCGGGGAAACGACGGGACGGAAAGGAACGCACCGCCCTCGATGGATGCGGCGGGCGCCAGGCCCGCCGCATGCCGATCGGCTTACTTGATGATCTTGGCCACGACGCCGGCGCCGACGGTGCGGCCGCCCTCGCGGATCGCGAAGCGCAGGCCCTCGTCCATCGCCACCGGGTTGATCAGCGACACCACCATCTTCACGTTGTCGCCCGGCATCACCATCTCCACGCCTTCCGGCAGCTCCACCGCACCCGTGATGTCGGTCGTGCGGAAGTAGAACTGCGGACGGTAGCCCTTGAAGAACGGCGTGTGACGGCCACCCTCGTCCTTCGACAGCACGTACACCTCCGCCTCGAAGTCGGTGTGCGGCTTGATCGAACCCGGCTTGCACAGCACCTGGCCGCGCTCCACGTCGTCACGCTTGGTGCCGCGCAGCAGCAGGCCCGCGTTGTCGCCCGCCTGGCCCTGGTCCAGCAGCTTGCGGAACATCTCCACGCCCGTGACCGTGGTCTTCTGCGTCGGACGGATGCCCACGATCTCGATTTCGTCGCCGACCTTGATGATGCCGCGCTCGATGCGGCCCGTCACCACCGTGCCGCGACCCGAGATCGAGAACACGTCCTCGACCGGCATCAGGAACGGCTTGTCCACGTCACGCTCCGGCTCCGGAATGAACGTGTCCAGCGCTTCCACCAGCTTCAGGATCGACGGCACGCCGATCTCGCTCTGGTCGCCTTCCAGCGCCAGACGCGCCGAACCGTGGATGATCGGGGTGTCGTCGCCCGGGAACTCGTACTTGGTCAGCAGCTCGCGCACTTCCATCTCGACCAGCTCGAGCAGCTCCGCGTCATCGACCATGTCCGCCTTGTTCAGGAACACCACGATGTGCGGCACGCCCACCTGGCGCGACAGCAGGATGTGCTCGCGCGTCTGCGGCATCGGGCCGTCCGC
>NZ_JAIWPT010000025.1 GCF_021191695.1 Proluteimonas luteida | reverse complement strand
GACGATGCGGTCCTCGGCGGCCTCGTCCTCGTTGACCACGAAACCGCCGCCGACCGAGTAGTAGTCGCGGGTGGCGATGACGCCGCCGTCCCCGCTGTAGGCGGTGAAGCGCATGCCGTTGGTGTGGAAGGGCAGCTTCTGGCGCTTGTTCATCACCAGGTCGCTCTTCTCGTCGAAGGCGATCTCGCGGACGCCGCCGAGGCGGATGCGGCGCTGGCCGCGGATGCGTGCCAGCGCATCGGGAATGAGGTCCGGGTCGATCAGGTTGGGCATGTGGCCTTCCAGGCCCATCATGACCGCCTTGTCGGTGCCGTGGCCGCGGCCGGTGAGCGCGAGCGAGCCGAACACCTCGGCGCGCACGCGCACGACCTCGTCGAGCCGGCCGGGCACCTCCAGCCAGCGGCGCACGAAGCGCGCGCCGGCGCGCATCGGCCCGACGGTGTGCGAGGAACTCGGCCCGATGCCGATCTTGTAGAGGTCGAAGGTGCTGACGGCCATCGCGCTATTCTACGGGCCACTCCTTCCTGACGTCTGACGCGTCGCGGCATGACCGATCCCGGACCGATCCTGTACCAGCGCGACGACTGCCACCTGTGCGACCTGGCGCTGGACGTGCTCGCCGAGGCGCGGGCGCCGGCGTTCGCCAGCGTGTTCATCGACGGCGATGCTGCGCTCGAAACGCGCTACGGCACGCGCGTGCCCGTGCTGCGCGATGTCGCCGGGCGCGAACTGGACTGGCCGTTCGACGCCGTGGCGGTGCGGCGCCTGCTCGGTTGAACCGGCGGGCGGCGGCGATCAGGGGGACGGTTGCAGATAGACCCGGGTGCTGACCGCGATCTCGTTGGGGATCGTGGCGGTGTCGGCCCATTCGCCGGCGCCCACGTCGAAATCGAGTCGGCGCACGGTGGCGCGGCCCGACAGCAGCGGGCGATTGCCCGGGGTCCAGGTGAAGGTCAGCGTCACCGGCCTGCGGATGCCGCGCAGGGTCAGCTCGCCGTCGGCGGCGAACTGGCCGTTGCCGAGGTCGCGGAAGCGGGTCGCGGTATACGTCGCCTGGGCGAACCTGGTCGCGTCGAAGAACGACGGGCCACGCATCTCGCCGTCGTAGTCGTCGTTGCGCGTCGTCGCCGAGGCCAGCGGGATCGTCACCGACAGCGCGGCGTCGTCGAGCTGCACCGGATCGAAGCGCAGCGTGGTGCTGAAACCGGGAAAGATGCCGCTGAAGGTCTCGCCCTGGTACTTGCCGGCGAAGGCCAGCGACGAGCCGGGCGCCTGCACGTAGTCGGCGGCGAGCGCGGAGAACGGCAGCGCGGCGGCGAGCGCCGCGGCGATCAGGAAACGGGGGGAGCGCGACATGGCATCAGTCCTGCGTGGGAAGGGAGGGGGCGTTCCGGTTCCGGAACCAGCTGCGAGGCAGCATCCGCGCCAGCGTGGCATCGCGCTGGAACACGTGGTGGTACAACGCGGCGGCGGCATGGCCCAGCGCCAGCACGACCAGCGTCCAGAACAGCAGTTCGTGGACTTCGCCGGCGGTCGCGCGCAGCGTCTGGCTGCGTTCGGCCAGGGCCGGCAGGTTGAACAGGCCGAACCACTGCAGCGGATAGCCGGCTGCGGAGTTGAACGTCCAGCCGCTGAGCGGGATCGCGAACAGCAGGCCGTAGAGCAGCCAGTGGGTGATCGATGCGAGCCGCGCCTGCCAGGCTGGCGTGCCGGGTACCGGCGCGGGCGCACCGGCATACAGCCGCCACGGCAGCCGCAGCGCGGCGAGTGCGAGGATCGTCAGGCCGAGCGATTTGTGCAGTGCATAGACCTCGATCTTGGCCGGACTGTTGCGCATGTCGCCCATCAGCAGGCCGATGGTGCCGGTCGCGAGGATCAGCAGCACCACGGCCCAGTGCAGCAACTGGCTGATGCCGCCCCAGCGGGCGTCGGTGTTCTTCAGGGTCATGGCTGCGGTTCCGGGGCGGATGGCGGCAGGTCGGCGGGATCGCGCGGGTCGGTCGTGCCGGGTGTGCCGTCGGCAGGCACGCCATCGTCGCCCACGTCGTCCGCATCCGCATCGCCGTCGTCGGGGGCGGCCGGATCCTGCGCCTGGCCGTCATCGTCGTCATCGGCATTGCCGCGTGCGCGGGTGGCTTCGACCTCGATCCGCAGCTCGACCGCATCGCCGATGACCGAGCGCCACGCGGTCATGCCGAAATCGCTGCGCGACAGCGCGGCCGTGGCCGAGAAGCCGATGGTGCGCCGGAACGGCGGCAGCGGATGGCGCCTGAGCGCGTTGTGCACGACCTGCAGTTCGACCTCGCGGGTGACCCCGCGCAGCGTCAGCAGGCCGTGGACCACGGCCCGGTCGGCGTCGATGGGCTCGATCCGGGTGGACACGAAGCTCGCGACCGGATGCGCGTCGGCGTCGAGCAGGTTGCGGGCGAGCGTGGCCCGGTTCCAGGTCGCGTCGCCGAGATCGAGGCGGTCGAGCGGAACCGTCACCTCGACCCGCGCCAGCGACCAGTCTTCGGGATCGAACCACAGCGTGCCGGTGCTGCCGGACACCGTGCCGATCGCCTTCGAGAACCCGGCGTGGTCGATGGCGAACATCACCCGGGTGTGCACCGGGTCCAGCACGTAGTGCGCGGGCGCGGCGCGGACCGGTACGGTCCACGCCGGGGCGGCGGCCCCGAGCAGCAGGCAGAGCAGCAGACGGGGCAGGAACTGGAGCGGTGGTCGGTGCATCGGGTTCCTTGGCGCGGCGCGCAGGCGGCTGCCCCGATTCTAGGCATGAACGCCGTGCACTGCGGTTTCATCCGGCCCGGCGGCCGCGCGGCTTGCATCCACAACGCCGCGTTGCGAGCATCGCTCCGGGGAAGAAGCGGTCACATGCGACGGGACCAGGGGTCAGGGATGCGGATACGCGCGGCGATCATCGGAATGTGCGGCCTCGCCCTGCTGGCGGGCATGGCGATGGCGGCGGCACCGGAAACGCCGCGACTGCGGATCATCGGTGTCGCCGACGGCCTGCCGGCGAGCGAAGCGATGGGGCTGGCGCAGGACCGCGACGGCTACGTCTGGGCGGCCACCGCCGACGGCCTGGCGCGGCTGGACGGTACTTCGGTGCGGGTCTGGCACCACGATCCCGGCGATCCCGCGTCGATCTCGGGCAATGCCCTGCAGGCCCTGCACGTGGACGCCGAGAACCGGGTCTGGGTGGCGGGCCAGGAGGGCGCGGTCAGCATCCTCGACGCCGCGCGCAGTGGCTTCCGCCACATCCCGGACGACACCTGGCCGGACTTCAAGGCCGGCGTCACCTGGGACTTCGCCAGCCGGCCCGGAGAGATGTGGCTGGCGACCGGCGGCCTGGGCATCTACGGTACGCGTGACGGCAAGCTGCTGGTCAACCTGCGGCATGTGCCGGGCGACCCGCACAGCCTGCCGTCCGACCGGGTGGTGGCGATCGACTTCGACGAGGACGGCACGCTGTGGGCGGCGACCACCGGCGGGCTGGCGAGTTACGACGGCCAGCGCGTGCAGCGCATCGAGCTGCCCGGCGACCCGCAGGATCCGCTGGTGCTGTGGACCGGCGTGGTCGACGGCGAAGTCTGGGCCGGCGCCACCAGCGGCCTGTACCGCCGCGACGCGGACGGGCAGTGGCAGCAGCCACGATGGGGCGGCATGTTCGCGCGGCCGAACCTGGTGCAGGCGATGGTGCGCGACCACGAGGGCGGCTACTGGATCGGCACCCTGCGCGGCCTGTGGCGCGTGGCGGGCGGCAACAGCGTGCCGGTCCCCGTTCCGCTGGGTCCCAGCGTCGGCCGCTCCACCGCAGCCAGGCAACTGCTGCTGCAGGAGGACGGCGCGCTGTGGGTGGCGGCCAGCGGCGAAGGGCTGGCCTACCTGCGCTCGGACTGGCGCGGGATCGGCCAGTTGGCCAACCGCGAAGGCGGGCTGGGGGGCTGGGACTACGAATCGGTCGGGCGCGCGCGCGACGGTGGCCTGTGGTTCGCCAGCGCCGACGGTTTCATCGAGCACATCGATCGCAATGCGAACCTGACCCGGCTGTCGGGGCCGGCTGCGCAGGAGCTGCGCGGACAGCGGCTGCAGGCGATCGTCGAGGACGATGCCGGCGCGCTGTGGGTCGGACTGCGCAACGGCCTGGTGCGGATCACGCTCGACGGCGAGCTGAAGAAATGGATGGCGGACAGTCCGCGCGATCCCAGCCTGGGATCGAACTACGCGGTGCTCGTGCTCGGGCCCGGTGGCACGCTGTGGGCGTCGAGCCAGGGCAACGGCATCGAGCAGCGCGATATCGCCGATGGCCGGGTGCTGTTCCGGGTGGAAGCGCCGGTCGACCCGGAACAGCGGGCACCGCCCGGCGGGCAGGGCGCGCATGCGATCGCGATCGACGCCGATGGCCAGCCGTGGGCCGCGACCGAGGCCGGGCTGGCGCGTTTCGATCCCGACGCCCGTCGCTTCGTGCCGGTGGACGCGGCCTGGGGCGAGGCCGTGTTCGGTGTTGGCTTCGATGGCCCCGATGCGCTGTGGCTGCATCGCCAGCGCGAGCTGCTGCGGCTCGTCCGCCGCGACGGCGACTGGCAGGCCGACACCAGCGTCGGCGTCGCCGAAGGCCTGCCGGGACTGCTGTCGCACGGCCTGCGCGTCGATGCCCGGCACCGGGTGTGGCTGTCGACCCGGCGCGGTTTCTACCGATGGGACCCGGCCGAGCGCAAGCTGCGCCATTACGGCCTGCAGCATGGCCTGGCCAGCCAGGAGATGTTGCCGCGCAGCCTCGGGATCAATGCCGACGGACTGCTGGCGGCCGGCACCAGTGCCGGCACCATCGTGCTGCTGGACACCACCGTCGACGAGGACACCACGCGCGCGCCGCGGCTGCAGCTGGCCGGGCTCGACGTGCGCCGCGACGGCGACTGGCGCCGGCTCGAGGGCGAACACATCCAGTTGTTGCCCGACGACCGCGAATTCCGCATCGATGCGCATCTGCTGTCCTACGACGACCCGATGTCGAACACCTACTGGTCGCGGCTCGATGGCCTGGATGGCGACTGGGTGCGCCAGGGCGCCAGCGGCCAGCGGACCTTCTCCAACCTGCCGCCCGGCCGCTACCGGCTGCGCATGCGTGCCAGCGACACCTTCGGCAACATGTCCGGCGAACAGTCGCTGGCGATCGACGTGCTGCCGCCGTGGTGGCGTACGCCGTGGGCGCTGGCCGGGTTCGGCCTGCTGGCGCTGCTGCTGCTCGCCCTGGCCGCGTACCTGTACCTGCAGCGCCTGCGGCGCCGGACGGGCCTGCAGATCATCGAGCACAAGCGCGAGCTTGCCGAGCAGGCCTCGCAGGCCAAGAGCCGGTTCCTGGCGACCCTGGGCCACGAGGTCCGCACGCCGATGACCGGCGTGCTGGGCATGAGCGAACTGCTGCTCGACACGCCGCTGGAGCCGCGCCAGCGCGGTTACGCCGAGGCCATCCGTCGTGCCGGCGAACATCTGATGCGGTTGGTCAACGATGCGCTGGACCTGGCCCGCATCGAGGCGGGGCGGCTCGAACTCGATCCGCAGCCGTTCGACCTGCACGCGCTGGTGCAGGACGTGGTGGCGCTGTCGGCGCCGATGGCGCGGCACAAGTCGCTGGGCTTCGACACCGTCTTCGACGAGGCGACGCCGACCTGGGTGCGCGGCGACGCGATGCGGGTGCGCCAGATCCTGCTGAACCTGCTCGGCAACGCGGTCAAGTTCACCGAGCAGGGCAGCGTCGGCCTGCAGGTCGGGCGCGGGCCGGCCGGCGAGATCCGTTTCGTGGTCTCCGATACCGGCCCCGGCCTCAACGAGGAGCAGCGCCAGCGCCTGTTCCGCCGCTTCGAACAGGCCGAGGGCGCGCGCACCGCATCGCGCTACGGCGGCAGCGGGCTGGGCCTGGCGATCAGCCAGGAACTGGCTGCGGCGATGAGCGGCCGGATCGATGTCGACAGCACGCCCGGCGAGGGCACGCGGTTCAACGTGACCCTGCCGCTGCCGGTGGTCGACGACCCGCCGCGCCGATCCGGCGGCGGCGTCCGCGAGCGGCTCACCGCCGCGGTGGGGCTGGAGATCCTGCTGGTCGAGGACGACCAGACGGTCGCCGACGTGATCACCGGCCTGCTGCGTTCGCAGGGCCACGAGGTCGTGCACGTCATGCACGGACTGGCCGCGTTGTCCGAAGTCGCGACCCGCAGCTACGACCTGGCCCTGCTCGATCTGGACCTGCCCGGCGTCGACGGCCTGACCCTGGCCGGGCTGCTGCGCGAGCAGGGCTTCGGGCAGCCGATCGTCGCGGTGACCGCGCGCGCCGATGCCGGGGCCGAGCCGGCGGCGCTGGCGGCCGGCTTCAACGGTTTCCTGCGCAAGCCGCTGACCGGCGAGATGCTGTCCGACGTCCTGGCCGCAAGCTGGCGCCCGGCGCCCAGCGTGGACGGGGACCCGGACCGCGACGGCTGACGTCACGGTCGGGTATCGCGGTCGGACATCGGCCGCCGTCGCGGCAGTTGCGACGGCGGCCGCGCAGGCTTGGCGTTTCCTGCACAGGGCCGCGCCCAGACTGCCGCGATGTCCGCCGTATCCCGCGACCTGATCCAGCTGCGACCGGAAGGGCTGTACTGCCCGGCCGGCGATTTCCACATCGATCCATGGCGGCCGGTGCCGCGCGCGGTGATCACCCATGGCCATGGCGACCACGCGCGCATCGGCATGGGTGCCTACCACACCACGCGCAGCGGTCTGCCGATCCTTGAATGGCGGCTCGGCGAGCAGGTCTACGTCGCGCACGAGTACGGTGCCCCCTTCCGGATGGGCGCGGCGACGGTGTCGCTGCATCCGGCCGGACACGTGCTCGGTTCGGCGCAAGTGCGGGTCGAGGTCGACGGCGAGGTCTGGGTCGCATCTGGCGACTACAAGCGCCAGCCCGATCCGACCTGCGTGCCGTTCGAGGTCGTGCGCTGCGACACCTTCATCACCGAGGCCACGTTCGGGCTGCCGGTCTACCGCTGGCCGGACACCGCGGAGGTGGCCCGCGACATCGTCGACTGGCGCGACCACTGCGCCGGGCGCGGCGAAGCGGCGGTGCTGTTCTGCTACGCACTGGGCAAGGCGCAGCGGGTGCTGGCCGAACTGGCGGTGCATACCGACCGGCCGGCGCTGTTGCATGGCGCGGTCGCGGCCGGTGTCGAGGTCTACCGGCGTGCCGGTGTCTCGATGCTGGCGACGCTGCCGGTCAACGAGACCGCGCGCGGCGCCGATTTCGCCGGGCAACTGGTCATCGCACCGCCGTCGGCGGCCGGCAGCGCGTGGATGCGCCGGTTCCGCCGCGCGCAGCAGGGCTTCGCCTCGGGCTGGATGCGGATCCGCGGCAACCGGCGCCGGCGCAACTACGACCGCGGCTTCGTCGTCTCCGACCATGCCGACTGGCCCGACCTGATGCGCACCGTGCGCGAGACCGGCGCGTCGCGGGTCATCGCCACCCATGGCAACACCGACGCGATCATCCGCGCGCTGCGCGAGGACGGGATTGCGGCGGAGGCGTTCCGGACGGATTTCGGGGGTGAGGAATGAGTGGGGCGCGTCCGAAGGGCCGGACATGAAACGCTTCGCGCGCCTCTACCGCGAACTCGACCAGAGCACCGCCACCCTCGACAAGCGCGCGGCGTTGGTCGCGTATTTCCGGCAGGCGCCGCCGCGGGACGCGGCCTGGGCGCTGTACCTGCTTTCGGGCGGCAAGGTCGCCGGCGCGCGCAGGAAGATCGCGACCACGCGCGAGTTGCGCGAGTGGATCGGCGAGGTATCGGCGACGCCGGACTGGCTGGTCGACGACAGCTACGACCAGGTCGGCGATCTTGCCGAGACGCTGGCGCTGCTGCTCGACGATCCGGCCGATGCCGGCGAGGACCTCGCCCTGGCCGACTGGATCGAGGGCCGCCTGCTGCCGGTCGCCAACCGCGATGTTGAGGCGCGCCGCGCCGTCGTCGTCGATGCCTGGCGCACGCTGCGCTTCGACGAGCGGCTGCTGTTCAACAAGCTGCTGACCGGCGCCCTGCGCGTCGGCGTGTCGCAGCGGCTGGTGCAGCAGGCGCTGGCGGAGATGAGCGGGATCGACATCGCGCGGCTGGCGCAGCGGATGCTCGGCGACTGGACGCCGACGCCGGATTTCCTGCGCGACCTGCTGTCGCCGGAGGTGCTGCCCGGCGACCGCCAGCAGCCGTATCCGTTCTTTCTCGCCTCGCCGCTGGAATCCGCGCTGCGCGCCGATGCCGACGCTGCGGACAGCGGCGACGATGCCGGCGACGGCGCCGAGACGGGTATCGCCCTCGCCAACGATCCCGATGCGGTCGCGCGCGCGCTCGGCCCGATCGGCGACTGGCTGCTGGAATGGAAGTGGGACGGCATCCGTCTGCAGCTGATCCGCCGCGACGGCGGGGTCGCGTTGTGGTCGCGGGGCGAGGAACGGCTCGACGGACGCTTCCCCGAGATCGAGGCCGCGGCCGCGACATTGCCGGACGGCGTCGTGTTCGACGGCGAACTGCTGGCGTGGCGTGCGGACGACGACATGCCGCTGCCGTTCACCGCGCTGCAGACCCGCATCCAGCGGCTGAAGCCGGGGCCGAAGACGCTGGCCGACACGCCGGTGCGGCTGCAGGTCTACGACCTGCTGGAGCTGGACGGCGAGGACTGGCGCGCGCGTCCGCAGCATGCCCGTCGCGCCGCGCTGGAAACGCTGGTCGCGGCGCATGCCGATCCGCGCATCGTCGTGTCGCCGCGGATCCCTGCCGACAACTGGCGGGCCGCGGCCGCGCTGCGCGGACAGGCGCGCGATCGCGGCGTCGAAGGCCTGATGCTCAAGCGCGCCGATGCGCCGTACCAGGCCGGCCGCCGGCGTGGCGACTGGTGGAAATGGAAGATCGATCCGCTGACGATCGACGCGGTGCTGATCTATGCCCAGGCCGGGCATGGCCGGCGCAGCACGCTCTACACCGACTACACCTTCGGCGTGTGGGACGGCGACGTGCTGGTCCCGGTCGCCAAGGCGTATTCGGGCCTCGACGACAGCGAGATCCTCGCGCTCGACAAGTGGATCCGCGCGCATACGCTGGAGCGCTTCGGGCCGGTGCGTGCGGTGACCCCGCACCATGTGTTCGAACTCGGTTTCGAGGCGGTGAACCTGTCGAAGCGGCACAAGTCCGGAATCGCCGTGCGCTTCCCGCGGATCCTGCGCTGGCGCCACGACAAGCCGATGGCCGAGGCCGACCGGCTCGAGGCCCTGAAGGCGCTGGCGCGGTGACGCGCCTGCGTGGTCCCGACGCGCCGCTGCGCGCGTGGTTCGATGCGCAGGGCTGGACCCCGGCGCCGTTCCAGCGCGAGGTCTGGCGCCGCTATCTGGCCGGCGAGTCCGGCCTGCTGCAGACCCCGACCGGCAGCGGCAAGACCCTGGCCGCGCTCGGCGGTCCGCTGCTCGAGGCGCAGGCGAAGCAGGCGGCTGCGGCGCGTGCCGGCCGTCCGTCGCGCAACCGGCCGGCCGTTATGGAGAAGGGCGCCCGGCCTTCTCGCGGCAGGCAGGCGGACCGCGACCTGTCGCTGCTGTGGATCACCCCGCTGCGCGCGCTCGCCGCCGACACCGTGCGCGCGATGCAGGCGCCGGTCTACGCGCTCGGGCTCGACTGGCGGATCGGCCTGCGCACCGGCGACGCCAGCGCACGCGACAGGCGGCTCGCTCGCGAGGGCAAGCTCGATGCGCTGGTCACCACGCCCGAATCGCTGTCGCTGCTGCTGTCGTATCCCGATACCGCGCCGCGACTGTCGACGCTGCGCTGCGTGGTCGTCGACGAATGGCACGAACTGCTCGGCAACAAGCGTGGGGTGCTGCTGCAGCTGGCGCTGGCGCGCCTGCGCGCGCTGAATCCGGATCTGCGCATCTGGGGCGTGTCGGCGACGCTCGGCAACCTCGACGAAGCCCGCGACGCGCTGTTGCCGCATCAGCCCGAAGCGGCGATCGTCGCCGGCGCCCGGCCGAAGCGCTTTACCCTCGACACCTTGCTGCCGGGCGAGGGCGAGCGCTTCCCGTGGGCGGGGCACCTCGGCCTGGCACAACTGCCACGGGTGCTCGAGCGGCTGATGGCCGAGCGCACCAGCCTGCTGTTCGCCAATACCCGTTCGCAGGCCGAGTTGTGGCACCGCGCGCTGGCCGCGGTCTGGCCGGAGGCACCGGAGACGCTGGCACTGCACCACGGTTCGCTTGATCCGAAGCTGCGTGCCGCCGCCGAACAGGGCCTGCGCGACGGCAGCGTGCGCTGCGTGGTCGCCACGTCGAGCCTGGATCTCGGCGTCGATTTTCCCGCGGTCGACCAGGTACTGCAGATCGGCAGCCCGAAGGGCGTCGCGCGGCTGCTGCAGCGCGCGGGCCGGGCGAAACATCGTCCGGGCGAGGCCGGGCACGTCGTCTGCGTGCCGACGCATGCGCTGGAACTGGTCGAGTACGCGGCGGCGCGGGTCGCGGTCGCCGCGGGCAGGATCGAGTCGCGTCCGTCGCCGGTACTGAGCCTCGACGTGCTGGCCCAGCACTGCGTGACGCTGGCGCTCGGCGGCGGTTTCGATGCCGATGCGCTGTTCGACGAGGTCCGCGGCACGCATGCGTTCCGCGCCCTCGATCCGGCAGCCTGGCGCGCAGTGCTGGATTTCATCGTGCAGGGCGGTGCGGCGCTCGCGCACTATCCCGAGTTCCGTCGCGTCGTGCGCGGCGACGACGGCCTCTACCGGGTCGAGGACCGGCGCATCGCGCTGCGCCACCGGCTGTCGATCGGCACGATCGCCAGCGACGGCGCGGTGCGCGTGAAGCTGCTGCGCGGCGGCGGCCTGGGTTCGGTCGAGGAGGGCTTCATCGGCCGGCTGCGGCCGCACGACCGTTTCCAGTTCGCCGGGCGCACGCTGGAGCTGGTGCGGCTCGAGGACATGACCGCCTACGTGCGTATCGCCAGGGCGGGCAGCGGCACCGTACCGAAGTGGCAGGGCGGGCGCCTGCCGCTGTCGGGCACGCTGGCGCGCGAGGTCGAACGCATGTTCGCCGGTCCGCGGCAGGCGCCGGAGTTGCGCGCGATCGGCCGCCTGCTCGACCTGCAGCAGGGGCTGTCGGCGCTGCCCGCGCCCGGCCGCCTGCTGGTCGAATGGGTGCAGGCGCGCGGCGGACGGCATCTGTTCCTGTATCCGTTCGCCGGCCGCCACGTGCACGAGGGCCTCGCCGCGCTGCTGGCGCTGCGCTGGGGACGGCGGGCGCGCAACAGCTTCGCGTTCTCGGCCAACGACTACGGCCTGGTGCTGTCGCCGGCGCAGGCGGTCGAGATCGACGCGCCCGGCATCGCGGCGCTGCTGGCGCCCGCGGACCTGCTCGACGACCTGCGCGAGAGCCTCAACCTCGCCGAGCTGGCGCGGCGCCAGTTCCGCGACATCGCCCGCGTCGCCGGGCTGCTGCCGCCGTCGCTGCCGGGCCGCGCGCCGCGTTCGATGCGTCAGCTGCAGGCTTCCAGCGGCCTGCTGTTCGACGTGCTGCGCCGGCACGATCCCGGCCACATGCTGCTGGCGCTGGCCGAGCGCGAGGTGTTCGCGGCGCAGTTGGATGTGGTGCAGCTGCGCGCGACGCTGGACGACTGCAGCCGGCGCGCGCTCGACCTGCATGTCCTGAAGACGTTCACCCCGCTGTCGTTTCCGTTGTGGGCCGAATCGCTGCGCGGGCGGCTGAGCACCGAGGACTGGCGCACCCGCGTGCAGCGCGCCGCGGCACAGCTGGAGCAGCGCAATCGTGACTGACGGCGGCTCGCCACGCGGCACGCTGGACGTCGTCGTCGCCGGCGAGACGCTGCGGCTGCTGCCCGAGCGCGCGCTGCTGTGGGTGCGCACGCGCACGCTGGTCGTCGCCGACCTGCACCTGGGCAAGGCGCATCATTTCCGCCAGGCCGGCATCGCACTGCCGCGCGGCGGCACGGCACACGATCTGCAGTGCCTCGACCGGCTGGTCGCGGCCACCGGCGCGACCCGGCTGCTGGTGCTCGGCGACCTGCTGCACGCCGGTGCGCGCGATGCGCCGTGGCGCGCAGCTTGGCAGGCGTGGCGCGCGCGCCATGCCGCGCTCGCGGTGGAACTGGTCGGCGGCAACCACGACCGCGCGCTGCGCGCCGCGCCCGGGCTGGCGGCGACCCTGGGCCTGCGGCTGCACGGCGCGACGCTGCGCGCGCCGCCGTTCCTGTTCGTGCACGACGTCGACGACGCGGTCGCTGCCCCGGGCGACTATCGGCTTGGCGGCCACGTGCACCCGGTCGTGCGCCTGCCCGGCCTGCCGCGGCTGCCGGCGTTCGCGTTCGCCGGCGATGCCGGCCTGTTGCCGGCATTCACCGCATTCGCAGGCGGCCTGGCGGTCGAGCCGGCGCCAGGCACGCGGATCTGCGTCTGCGCCCCGGACGCGGTGGTGGCGCTGCCGTCACCCGTTTGAGCGCGCGCCGGCTTCCGCGATGCGAAGGCGCGTAACGACGGCGGCTTGACGCCGCATATGCCTGCGCTGGCATTATTGCCGGCCCATCGGACCGGAACCGTCCGCGCCGGGCAGCGCCGGGAGCGCTGCCGGTCCGGAGCTAGGAGTGCATCGCCGACATGGCCGAGTTCCTCGCCACCGCCCTGGGCTATCCGACGCTGGTCTACAGCGTGCTGCTGGGCGCGTGCGCGGTCTACTGGCTGCTCGCCGTGCTGGGGCTGGTGGATGTCGAGGGCCTCGACCTCGATTTCGATCTGCCCGACGGCGCCGACGCGCATGGCCTGGTCGGTGTGCTGTCGCGGCTCGGGCTGGACCGGCTGCCGACGATGCTGGTGCTCACGCTGCTGGTGTTCTTCGGCTGGTTCTTCACCTATTTCATCCATCTGTTCCTGCTCGCGCCGCTGTGGGGCTGGCTGCGCTGGACCCTCGGCACCGCGGCCGCGGTGCTGGCGCTGGTGCCCGCGGTGCTGCTGACCACGGCGCTGCTGCGGCCGCTGCGCCGCTGGCTGATGCGGCTGCAGCCACCCGTCGACGAACAATCCCTGCTGGGCCGGGTCGCGGTGGTGCGCACGCCGACCGTCTCGACCAGCGCAGGCATGGCCGATCTCGACGATGGCGGCGCCGGGCTGGTGCTGCAGGTGCGCAGCGACACGGCCGCGATCGGCCGCGGCGACCGCGTCGTGCTGGTCGAGTTCGACGCCCCCAACCACTGCTACCGGGTCGTCCCGGAAGCCGACTACCGTCACATCTGAACCCCATGGTCCGCAGGACGCGGACCACAATCCCGAGGAGAAGCATCCGATGAGTGTCGCCACGCTCGCCCCGTTCCTGATCGGCCTGGGCATCACCGTGATCGTGCTGCTCGGCGCGGCCGTCCTGTTCAAGGCCTTCTACAAGAAGGTCGACCAGGGCACCGCACTGATCGTCAACGACATGAGCTCGCAGCCGAAGGTGCGCTTCACCGGCGCGCTGATCATCCCGGTGCTGTACCGCGCCGAGCTGATGAAGATCAGCCTGATCACGCTGCAGATCGACCGCCGCGGCAAGGAGGGGCTGATCTGCCGCGACAACATGCGCGCCGACATCGCGGTCGCGTTCTACCTGCGCGTCAACGAGACCCAGGCCGACGTGCTGCGCGTGGCCAAGGCCCTGGGCGCCGACCGCGCCTCCGACAAGCACGCGGTCGACGAACTGTTCAACGCCAAGTTCTCCGAGGCGCTGAAGACCGTCGGCAAGAAGTTCGACTTCACCGACCTGTTCGAGAAGCGCCAGGAATTCCGCGACGAGATCATCGCGGTCATCGGCAACGACCTCAACGGCTACGTGCTCGAGGACGTGGCGATCGACTACCTGGAGCAGACGCCAAAGAGCGTGCTCGACCCGCACAACATCCTCGACGCCGAGGGCATCCGCAAGATCACCGAGCTGACCGCGTCGCAGAACGTGGTCACCAACGAGCTGGAGCAGAACGAGCGGCTGGCGATCACCAAGAAGAACGTCGAGACCCGCGAGGCGACGCTGTCGCTGGAACGCCAGCAGGCCGAGGCCGAAGCGCGCCAGCAGCGCGAGGTCGAGACCATCCGCGCGCGCGAGGAGGCCGAGACCGCCAAGGTGCAGGAGGAGCAGCGCCAGGTCGCCGAGAACGCCCGCATCGAGGCCCAGCAGCTGATCGACATCCGCGAGGAGAACCGCCTGCGCGAGGTCGAGGTCGCGGCGCAGAACCGCCAGCGCGCGGTCGCGATCGAGGCCGAGCGGGTCGAGCGCGCGCGCCAGCTCGAGCAGGTCACCACCGACCGCGAGGTGCAACTGCAGGGCGTGGAGCGCGACAAGGTCGTCGAGCAGGGCAAGATGGACGTCGCCAACATCACCCGCGAACGCATCTCGATCGACAAGACCGTGGCCCAGGAAGAGGAGCGCATCAAGGAAGTGCGCGAGGTGTCCGAGGCCGACCGCCTCAAGCAGGTGACCATCCTCGATGCCGAGGCCAAGGCCCAGGAAGCGCTGGTGCGCCAGGTCAAGGAGGCCGAGGCGCGCGAGACCGCGGCGAAGCACCGGGCGGTCGAGGTCACGACGCTGGCGCAGGCCGAGTTCGAGGCCGCCGGCAAGCAGGCCGAGGCCAAGAAGGTGCTGTCGGAGGGCGTGCGCGCCGAGCAGGCGGCGCCGGGCCTGGCGGACGCGCAGGTGCAGGAAGCCGCCGCCAATGCCTACGAGAAGCAGGGCCTGGCCGAGGCCAGGGTGATCGAGGCCAAGGCCGACGCCAATCTCCGCCAGGGCACGGCCGAGGCCAGGGTGCTGGCCGAGACGCTGGCCGCGCAGGCGCAGGGCGAGGAGCAGATGGGCCGCGCCAAGGCGACGGCGGTCGAATCGATCGGCCTCGCCGAGGCCTCGGTGGTCGAGAAGAAGCTGCTGGCCGAGGCCGAGGGCCTGGTGAAGAAGTTCCAGGCGATCGACGCGCTCAGCGACAGCGCGCGCGGCCACGAGGAGTTCCGCATGGCGCTCGACACCGGCCTGAAGCAGGCGCTGGCGTCGATCGAGGCGGGCAAGGAAGTCTCGCGCGAGAACGCCGAGGTCATCGCCACCGCGCTGCGCAACGCCGACATCGACCTGGTCGGCGGCGACGGCGGCATGTTCGACAACCTGATCAAGGCGGTCTCGCTGGGCCGTTCGATCGAGGGCCTGGCCGACAAGAGCCCGGTGGTGCAGGAGCTGATGCACAAGTACCTGGGCATCGAACGCGGCAATCCACAGCCCAGGGCCGATGGCAGCGCGGCGAGCGCAGGCTGACCGACCGCGGTCCGTTCGCCGCTGCGGCAGCTGCGGGTCGGCCCGCCGTACCCCTTCCCCCGCTCGCGGGGGAAGGGGCCGAAGGCGGATGGGGGCGCGTTCGCCTTGTATGCAGCGCAGCTGCAACGCCCCCCGCCTTTCCCCGCAAGCGCAAGGCGCTTGAAGACAGACAGGACCACCACCTGCGATGAGCGATCCCACCCAGGACAGCACGCCCCGCCAGGACAACGCCTCCCCCCGGGACGGCAGGGCGCCTGCCGATGCCGGCGACGCGGCGGGCGACAACCGCGCCGACCAGGCCGTCGCCCAGGGCGGCGTCTACGAGGTGCTGCGGCGGCGGCTGGTCGAGCAGGGCACGCGCCTGCGCGCCCTGGCCGAAGGCCTCAACGCGCGCCGCCTGCAGGAATTCGGCGACAGCCGGATGGACGTCGTCGGCCGTTTCCGCATCCGTACCGAGAACAACTGCGTCGGCCGCGACATCGTGCAGGTGCTCGGTGACCATCTGCTGTTCGGCTACAACGTCTACATCGGGCTCAAGACCCGGACCCGGGTCGAGGACGTGTTCGGCCTGTACCGGCTGACCGAGGGCCCGGACGGCTACGACGTGGTGCCGGTCGACATTCCCGGCAGCTTCCTCGGCGACGCCGGCTTCGTCCGCGATTTCGGCGAGCTCTACGCCTACTACAAGCACGCGCGGCTGCTGCAGCTGATCGTGCGCGAAGGCCGCCTGCTGGCCGCCTTCCAGATCGGCGAGCGCAGCAGCGACGTGCGCGTGTTCCGCTGGGCGATCGCCAACACCGGCGAACTGACCTATCTCGATTCGCGCGGCGAGCGCGACATCGCGCTGCCGCCGCCGTTCGATTTCGAATGGACCCGCGCGACCCGCGAGCTGGCGGTCGACGGCCGCCACCCGCACCTGAACATCCTCGACACGATCTTCGTCGAGACCACCGGCGGCGACCTGACCGTCAAGGTCGAGAACAACACCGAGACCGGACAGGGCGTCTACAGCGAACCGGTCGAGGACCGTACCCAGTCGATCGACGACGCGGTGTTCGACTTCGCGAAGGTCGGCTCGCTGATCCTGCTCAAGGTGCTGCCCTACCGCGAGCAGGAATGGCGCGGACTGATCTACAACACGCTGACCGGCCGCATCGTCCGCAACGACGCCATCGTCCAGGCCTGCGTGCAGCTGCCCGAGGACCACGGGATCATCTTTCCCGGCGGTTACTACCTGCAGAGCGGCGAGCACAAGGCCTTCGACGCGCAGATGGACGGCATGCAGTTCAAGCGCGCGATCCGCTCGCCCAACGGCGAGGACGTCATGTACGTCTTCTACGACCGCGAGGCCGGGCGCTCGGCGCTGTTCGTCTACAACACCATCCAGCGCGCGCTGCAGAACCCGGTGTTCGGCCACGGCTACGCGATCCTCGCCGACGGCCGCATGGTGCTGTTCCACGCCGAGGGCGAGGCGCCGACCCGCATCCACCCGATGCAGGTCTGGCAGACCCCGTTCACCAGCGACGAGTTCGCCGCGCGCGCGCCGACCGGCAACAGCTTCATGGGCCGCATCGGCAACCCCGAACTGGTGCGCGGCATCTCCAACCTGCTCGACCTCGCCCGCGAGATCGACGGCCGCGAGGTCTCCGTACAGCGCTACCAGCTGCTGGTGCACAACACCCGGCGCATGTTCGACGCCCACCACTGGCTCGAGGACGACGCGTGCGAGGGGGCCGGCCCGCTGCTGCACGAGATCGCCGCGACCGGCGAGTCGGTGCTCGACGAGTACGAGAAGGTCGAGAGCATCCGCCGCCAGTCCGACCGGGCCATGCGCGAGGCCGAGGCGGACCACCGTGCGCTGCTGGGCCGGCTGCAGCCCGACAGCTGGAACCGGATCGAGGATTTCGTCGAGGCGCTGGGCGGGATCACCCGGCAGCGTGGCCATCTGCTGACGATCCGCGAGCTGCGCTACATCGACACCGCGGCGATCGACCGCATGGGCGAGGCGCTGCAGGAAGCGCAGGACCGCATCGGTGCCGCCACCGGCGCCTTCCTCGCCGACGAGAAGGCGCTGCAGCCGCTGGCCGAGCGCCTGCAGGCGCTCGACGCCGAGGCCCGGCAGGCGCAGACGGCGCGGGCGCTGGCCGGGCAGATCGACGCCATGCAGGCGCTGGCCGCGGACCTGGACATGCTGTCGGAACTGATGGCCACGCTGAAGGTCGACGACGCCACCGAGCGCACCCGCGTGGTCGAGGCGATCTCCGGCCTGTATGCGCGCCTGAACCAGTCGCGCGCGCGCGCCGACCAGCGCCGTCGCAGCCTCGGCTCGGCCGAGGCGGTCGCCCAGTTCGGCGCGCAGTTCGCGCTGTTCGGGCAGGCGATCGCGGGTGCGCTGGCGCTGGCGACCGATCCCGAGCGCGCCGACGAACAGCTGTCGCGGCTGATGGTGCAGCTGGAGGAACTGGAGAGCCAGTTCGGCGAGCACGAGCAGTTCCTGAGCGACATCCTGGCCAAGCGCGAGGAACTGGTGGAGACCTTCGAGGCGCACAGGCAGGCGCTGCTCGACGACCGCCAGCGCAAGGCGCAGGCGGTGTTCGACGCCGCCGCGCGCATCCTCGACGGCCTGCCGCGGCGTACCGAGCGCTTCGCCACGGCCGACGAGCTCAATGCCTTCTTCGCCGGCGACGCGCTGATCCTCAAGCTGCGCGAACTCGCCGAGCGGCTGCGCGGCTACCGCGACAGCGTCAAGGCCGACGACGTCGAGTCCCGGCTCAAGGGCGTGCGCGACGAGGCGGTACGCGCGCTGCGCGACCGCAGCGACCTGTTCGAGGGCGGCGGCCAGGTGATCCGGCTGGGGCCGCGGCACCGCTTCAGCGTCAACACCCAGCCGCTGGACCTGACCATCCTGCCGCGCGGCGACGGCCTGGCCGTGCACCTGACCGGGACCGACTTCTACGAGGCGATCCACGACGACGAGCTGGAATCGCTGCGCGACTACTGGCAGGTCGCGCTGGATTCGGAATCGCCGTCGATCGCGCGCGCCGAGTACCTCGCCGGCCTGGTGCTGGAGGCGGCGATCGCCGGACGCGAAGACCTGTCGCTGGAGCTGCTGTCCGCGCAGGCCGGCGATCCGGAGGCGCTGGAGCGCACGGTGCGCGCGTTCGCCGCGCCGCGCTACCGCGAGGGCTACGAGAAGGGCATCCACGACCACGACGCGGCGCTGATCCTGCGCGCGCTGCTGCCGCTGTACGCGGCGGCCGGCCCGCTGGTGCATCCACCGGCCGCGCGTGCGCTGGCGGCGCTGTTCTGGGCGCGCGAAGGCGACGGCGGTGATGCCGCGCAGTGGCCCGAGCGCACGGCCGGGGCACTGGCGATCCAGCGCCTGTTCGGCGCCGGCGAAGGCCTGGACGCGCTGCGCGCCGAGATCGCCGACACGCTGGCCGGCTTCATCGCCCGCGTCGCGCTGCCGCTGGACCCGGCGCTCGCCGGCGAGGCCGCCACCTACCTGGTCGACGAATTGCGCGAGGGGGCGCCGACGTTCGGCTTCAGCCATTACGCCCGGCAACTGGTCGACGCGCTGCGCCAAGCGCTGGATTCGGCCGGCATGGCCGCGACCTTCGATGCCTCGCTGCAGCACCTGGCCGACCGGCCCGCGGCGCAATGGGCACTGGCGGCGCAGTGGCTGCATGGCCTGTGCAGCGATCCTGCGCAGGCGCCGCTGGCCGGCTACGTGCCCGAGGCGATCGTCCTGCTGCTGGCCGGCCGCGAGCTGCGCCAGCAGGTGCGCGAGGCCACGCTCATCACTGATGTCGAGGGCCTGCTCGGCGAGCATCCGCGCATCCACGATGGCCGCCTGCAGCTGTCGGTCGACGATTTCCTGTCGCGCCTGCGGAGCCACCGCGCGCGGTTCGTGCCCGCGTTCCACCGCTACCAGGAGGTGCGCCAGCGCATCGCCGCGCGCGAGCGCGACGCGCTGCGGCTGTCGGAGTTCAAGGCGCGGCCGCTGACCTCGTTCGTGCGCAACCGGCTGATCAACGAGGTCTACCTGCCGATCATCGGCGACAACCTCGCCAAGCAGATGGGCACGGTCGGCGAGGACAAGCGCAGCGACCTGATGGGCCTGCTGATGATGATCAGCCCGCCCGGCTACGGAAAGACCACGCTGATGGAATACGTGGCCAGCCGGCTCGGCCTGGTCTTCATGAAGATCAACGGCCCCGCGCTCGGCCACGAGGTGCGCTCGCTCGATCCGGCGCAGGCGCCCGACGCGACCTCGCGCCAGGAGCTGCACAAGCTCAACCTGGCGCTGGAGATGGGCAACAACACGATGCTGTACGTCGACGACATCCAGCACACCCATCCCGAATTCCTGCAGAAATTCATCTCGCTGTGCGACGGCACGCGCCGCATCGAGGGCGTGTGGAAGGGGCGCACCAAGACCTACGACATTCGCGGCAAGAAGTTCTGCGTGGTCATGGCCGGCAACCCGTATACCGAGTCCGGCGAGGTGTTCAAGATCCCGGACATGCTCGCCAACCGCGCCGACATCTACAACCTCGGCGACGTGCTCGGCGGCATGGAGGACGCGTTCAAGCTCAGCTACATCGAGAACAGCCTGACCTCCAATCCGGTGCTGGCGCCGCTGGCGACCCGCGACCTCGCCGATCTGCATCTGCTGGCCGAGCGCGCCGGCGGCAAGGAGGTCTCGACCAACGACCTGTCGCACGCCTACGGCGGCGCGGAAATCAACGAGATCACCGCCACGCTGCAGCGGCTGATGCAGGTGCGCGACGTGGTCTACCGGGTCAACCAGCAGTACATCGCCAGCGCTGCGCAGGCCGATCGCTACCGCACCGAGCCGCCGTTCCGGCTGCAGGGCAGCTACCGCAACATGAACAAGCTGGCGGAGAAGATCTCCCCGGTGATGAACGACGCCGAGCTGCAGCAGCTGATCGCCGACCACTACCTCGGCGAGGCCCAGCTGCTGACCACCGGAGCGGAGGAGAACCTGCTGAAGCTGGCCGAGCTGCGCGGCACGATGACCGACGAGCAGGCCGCGCGCTGGGCGCAGATCAAGCGCGACTTCATGCGCAACAAGGCGATGGGCGGCGACGATGCCGACACCGGGGCGCGCGTGGTCGCGCAACTGGCCGACATCGCCCAGGGCCTGCAGGCGATGGGCGCAGCGGACGACGCAGCGCCGCAGGCACCGCCGCCGTGGCAGGAGATCCTGGCCTCGCTGCAGCGCATCGCCGAGCGCGACGCGGGCGCATCCGCTGTGCGCACCGACCTGGCCGACGTGCTGCCCGGCTCGATGCGTGCCGCGGTCGATCCGCTGCTCCAGCAGCTCGGCGAATCGCTGGCGGGGCAGGCCGGGCTCAATGCCGCGCTGGCGCAACTGGTCGAGGTGCTGCGCCTGCGCGCGGCCCAGAATGCCGCCGGGCCGGCCTCGGCGAAGCAGCGCCGCGAACGCACGCCCGCCGAACGCAAGCTCGACGAGGCGCTGGGCCAGCTGGGCCTGCTGGACGGGCGCAAGGGCGACGCGCCGCAATGAGCGCCGGTGCGCCCGGCGCCGGTCCGCAGGTCCCGACGCCCGCCGGCGCGCTGGCGATCGCCGGCTATGGCGACGACGCCCTCGCGGCGCTGGCCGCGATCGACGTCGAGGCCGCGCTGGACGCGTCGCCGGCGGCCGTGCTGGTCCAGCGTCTGGGCGCGCTGCATCTGGCGATGCGCGCCGACGATGCCCGCGGCCTGCGCCGCAAGGTCGGCCTGATCGGCCGGCTGCTGGGCCGCGATGTCGCGCTGCAGGCCGATGCCGATGCGCTGGCTGCGCGCATCGGCGTGCTGCTGCGCGACGTGGACCGCGCCGCCGACGCACTGGCGACGCACGCGGCCGCGCAGCAAGCCTGCATCGACGCGGTCGAGGCCGGTTGCGCGCGGCTGGCGCAGGTCGAAGCCGAGGGGCAGGCGCGGCTCGATGCGATGCCGGCCGCGGCAGACACCCTGCCCGGCGACGCAGCGGCCCAGCTCGCGCGGCGCCTCGACCACCTGCGCACGGTGCTGACCACCCACGCGCTGACCGCGCGCCAGCTGGCCCTGCTGCGGGCGCAGAGCACGGCGCTGCTGGCGCGCCACCGCAACATCCGCGACGTGCTGGTGCCGGCCTGGCGCCAGCGCGCGCTCGGAGCCGGTGCCGTGGCCGGCGCGGTGCAGGCCCGCGATGCCGCCGCGATCGAGGCGCAGATCGCCTCCGAACTCGCCGGCATGACCGCTACACTCGACAGCCACGGGCCCGTGCACGGCCCCGATCAGGAGACCGCCGCATGAGCCAGGACACCCCCGACCACGCGATCGTGCCCGCGGGCAGCACAGCCGACGCGGGCGCTCTCGACGACAGCGCGCTGCTGGCGCTGGGCCTGACCCCGGACGACCGCAAGGAGATCGCCGCCGTCGGCAGTACGCTGCAGGACATCACCCCGGGCAACCTGCACGTGTTCGGCCGCGACGCCGCCGGCAAGACCGCCGCATTCTCCAGCCAACTGCTCGACCAGGTGCGCAACAGCGATCTCGACGCGTCCGGCGACAAGCTCGGCGAGGTCGTGCGCATCGCCCGTTCGCTGGATCTGGGCGGATTCCAGGGACGCTCCAGGCTGCCGGTGATCGGCCCGCTGATCGATCGCCTGAAGTCCTCGCGCGACGAGCTGGTGCAGAAATTCAGCACCACCAACCAGCAGATCGAACGGCTGATGCAGGACATCGGCCGCCAGCAGGACACCCAGGGCAAGCGCGTGTCCGAGTTCGACCGCATGTTCGACATCGTCGTCGAGGAGCGCCGCGCGCTCGGCGTGCACGTCGCCGCCGGCCGCCAGCGGCTGGCCGAGCTGGCACAGGAGCAGCGCGCGCTGGCCGGGCTCGAGGACCCGGCCTCGCGCACCCGCCGCGCCGAGATCGACAATGCCATCCGCCTGCTCGACAAGCGCGTCGGCGACCTCGCGGTGATGCAGCACGCGGCCGAGCAGTCGCTGCCGATGATCCGCCTGATCCAGGCCAACGCGATCCAGCTGATCGAGAAGTTCAACACCGTCCGCAACGTCACCATCCCGTCGTGGAAGCGCCAGTTCGCGATCCAGCTGTCGCTGGGCGAGCAGAAGAACGCTGTGGAACTGTCGAACGCGATCGACGACGCCACCAACGAGCTGATGCGCCGCAATGCAGACCTGCTGCGCGAGACATCGGTCGAGACCGCACGCGCCAACCAGCGCGCGGTCATCGACATCGCGACCCTGCGCCACGTCCACGACCAGCTGATCCAGACCGTCGAGGAAGTGCGCGACATCCATCGCGAGGGCATGCAGCAGCGCCGCGAGGCGGAAGGCGAGCTCGCGCGCCTGCGCGAGGACGTGCAGAAGCAGCTGGCGGCGCCCACGCAGGCGCAGTAGCCACGGTGGCGGTCCGGGATCGGGTGCGCACCGCGCCGACGCGGGCATGAGCGTGTCCGGCCACGACGCCCGCATCGCGCGGGCCGAGGCGCTGCGCAGACCTGCGATGCCGGCGAGCTGTGTGCGCTGTCGCGGCGCCTGCGCGGCCCGGCCGCGGCGCTGCTGCAGGCGGCGCTGCCGCCGGACGGCGACGATCGCCGCCCGTTCTGGCGCCGTCTGCCGGAACTGCTGTCCGGGCGCCGCGCGGCGCGTCCAGGGCACGGACGGCTGTTGTGTCCGGGCACCGTGTCCTACGAATAGCGTCCCTGTCGGCGTGGCGGCAGGGCAGGTCGCGGGGCGCATGTGCGGATTGACGGCGCGCCGGCTGCGGGTGATCGTGCGCGGAAGGACGCCGTGACACGGGAGCAGGCCATGCTGCGCAGGGGACGGGAACGCAGGGAGCGGCCGGGCGCCGGACGCCGTCCCGGTGCGGGACTGGTTGCGCTGCTTGCGCTGTGCGGCGTTGCCGGCAGCGTGCACGCGGCGCAGGACGATCCTGCGTTCCTGGGCGGCTTCCTGCGCGAGACCCGCATCGTCTATCCGCTGTCGGTCGGAGACTGGCATGCGGTGGGGGAGCACCGTTTCGACCAGCCCGAGCTCGGCGTGTCGGTCCGTTACGTCGATCCCGCGCGCCCGGATCACGCGCTGGACGTCTACTTCTATCCGGCCGGCCAGATCGGCCCCGCGCAGCTCGACCGGCACATGCAGCAGTCCGTCGCCGAGCTGAAGGCGATCGCGGGGCATCCCGGCTACTACCGCGCCATCGCGTTTTCGCCGGTCCGGCGGCAGCGCGTGGCACTGCCCGGCGTCGAGCCCGAGGCCGTCGACGGCGAGCTGCGCTCGGTGGATGCGCTGATGGCGCAACCGCAGGGCGATTACCACTCGGCGATGGTGATCGCCGCCGCCCGCCTGTATTTCGTCAAGGCCCGCTACAGCGTGCCCGCCGCGGCGATGCGGCAGGCGCAGGCGCGCACGTCGCTGGAGGCGTTCGTTGTCCGGCTTCTGCCGCAGACCCTGATCGCGAGCACCGGCGACTGCGCGGCGCCGCTTCCGGTGGAGTTGCTGCCGCAGGACCAGGCCCTGCCGGAGACGGACCTGCTGCAGATCCACGGGGACGATGTGGCGGGTGCGGTGCTGACCGCGGACTTCCGGGTCGTGGCCCGTGCCGGGGATGCGGACAGTGCCCGGCTGCTGGCCGCGCTCGGGACGGCATTGCGCGATAGCCGGTTCCCGGGTTGCGTCGGCGAGTCCCCGGTCAACCCGGAGGTACCCGACGGCAGTCGCGAGATCAGGCTGGAATACCGCGACGGCCGGGTACGCGGACGACCGGCGACAGGCGGGCGCGCCCGCGCGGAGGTGTAGCCGGCGCCGGCAGGCCCGGGCCCGGCAGGGACGGGCTTGCCCGCTTGGTTCCGGGCCGTCAGCGCGCGCTGTAGGCGTGCACCTCGTCGACCAGCACGCCGACGTGGGCGGGATCCATGTCCGGCGACATGCCGTGGCCGAGGTTGAACACGTGGCCCTCGCGCGAGCCGCCGTTGCCGTCGCGGTAGCTGTCCAGCGCCCGGCGCGCCTCGGCGCGGATCGCCTCGGGCGCGCCGTACAGCGTGGCCGGGTCGAGGTTGCCCTGCAGCGCGACGCGGCCGCCGGTGCGACGCGCGGCCTCGCCCAGTTCGACCAGCCAGTCGACGCCCACGCCTTCGGCGCCGGACCGCGACAGTTCGTCCAGGTACGCGGCATTGCCCTTGCCGAACAGGATCAGGGGCGTGCGGTCCGCGCCGTCGCCGCGCGGCAGTTCGCGCGCGATGCGGCCCAGGTAGGGCAGCGAGAATTCCCGGTACATCGCCGGCGACAGCACGCCGCCCCAAGTATCGAACACCTGCAGCGCCTGCGCGCCGGCCGCGCGCTGCGCGGACAGGTACGCGATCACCGCGTCGGTGTTCACCGACAGCAGCGCGTGCAGCGCCTTCGGGTCGTTCAGCGCCATCGCCTTGATCCGCGCGAAGTCCTTGCTGCCGCCGCCTTCGACCATGTAGCAGGCCAGCGTCCACGGGCTGCCGGAGAAGCCGATCAGCGGCACCCGGCCGTCGAGTTCGCGGCGGATCACCCGCACCGCGTCCATGACGTAGCCGAGGTCGGTCTCCATGTCGGGCACGCCGAGTTTCGCGATGGCCGCGGCGTCGCGCACCGGGTGGCGGAACTTCGGGCCTTCGCCTTCGACGAAATACAGGTCCAGGCCCATCGCGTCGGGGATGGTGAGGATGTCGGAGAACAGGATCGCCGCGTCGAGGTCGA
The DNA here is from genome assembly GCF_021191695.1 of Proluteimonas luteida. Classification (GTDB taxonomy): domain Bacteria; phylum Pseudomonadota; class Gammaproteobacteria; order Xanthomonadales; family Xanthomonadaceae; genus Luteimonas; species Luteimonas luteida. The sequence goes on along the minus strand of NZ_JAIWPT010000025.1, from coordinate 13,303 downwards.
AGCGCGCCAGCGGCTGCAGCGTGACCTCGCAGGCGATGTCGGGATTCTTGGCCATCGCCAGGAAACTGCCCGCCTTCGCGCGCGTGGCGCGGTACTCGGGCAGGTAGCGGCCGGCCTGGCGCATCAGCCAGACGGGAGTGCGGTCCACCGGCTCCCGGCGCAGGGCGCGCAGCAGGCGGTCGTTCTTCAGCGGTGCGGGCAAGACGGGATTCCTTGTGGGAAGGCTGGCGTCATCTGCCGGTCATCGCGGCAGACAGGTGCCTGGGCCGCATTGTACGGGGCGCCCCGGGAACCGGCGATCGCTTGTCCGTATGATCGTGTCCATTCCCGCACAACGCGCGATGCAGCGCCGGACGACCGCAGATGCGCAACATCGATTTCAGTTCCTGGAACGCCACGCTTTCGACCCTGCTGGGCATCGTGCTGGTGTCGCTGATCGTGGTCGGCATCCGGCTGGTGTTCATGCAGATCATCCAGCGCAGGCGCGAGCGCCAGAACCGCCAGATCAACGAACGGCTGAAGACCCTGATCGCCGCCTACAAGGTGCTCGGCGGCTCGTTCACCGGCGAGCTCACCGTCGACCCGGCCCACCTGCGCGACCTGCGCCGGCGGGCGGCGCTGGCCGGGCCCGGCTCGCAGCCGCAGGCGGAACTGGTGCAGGCCGAGGCGGCGCAGGCGGAAGCGGAGGCCGCGATCGATGCCGGGGACGGCGACGCGATCGACACACCCGCCGCGGAACGCCGGCGGCGCATCCGCGATGCGGTGGAGGCCGCGCTGTCGGACGTGATCCTGCTCGGCACCGAAGAGCAGGTGCGGCTCGCGGCCGAGGCGGCGAGCGACATGGTGGCCGGCCGGGCCGTGCACACGCGCACGCTGGTGGTGTCGCTGCGCGCGTTCATCCGCAAGGCGCTGGACCTGGAGCCGGTTCCGCGCGACGTGACGATCCCCGACCAGGGGCCGCTGCGGACCGAGATCGGCGGAAAGCGCGGCGGCGATGGCGGCGGCCGCGGCGGTGGTGGAGGCGGGGGAGGTGGCGGCGGAGGCGGCGGAATGGGCGCGGGGATGGGCATGGGCATGGGGGCCGGCCTGGGCCTCGGCCGGACCGGTTCCGACAGCGATACGCGCTGACGCCTTCGCGTTTCCGCCTGGCGACCTGCGGGCCCGCCGCGGCCGCGCTTCAGCCCGCGCGCAGTACCTCGATCACCGCGCTCTCCGGCACGTCGGCCAGCACCCGCGCGCGGCCGATGCCGTCCCAGACCACGAACCGCAGGCCGCCGGCCTGCGCCTTTTTGTCCAGGCGCATGTGCGCGACCAGGCGTCCGGGGTCGAGGCCGGGCGGCAGCGCGACCGGCAGGCCGAAGCGCTGCAGCAGCGCGCGCAGGCGGTCGCCATCCTCGGTTTTCGCGAACCCCAGCGCCTCCGACAGCCGCGCGGCGAGGACCATGCCGACCGCGACCGCCTCGCCGTGGTTGAGGCCGTCGTAGCCCTGTTCGGTCTCGATCGCATGACCGAAGGTGTGACCGAGGTTCAGCAGCGCGCGCTCGCCGTGCTCGAACGGGTCGCGCTCGACGATTGCGGCCTTGTGCGCGCAACTGCGGGCGATGGCCTCGGCCAGCGCGGCGTCGTCCATCGCCAGCAGCGCGTCGGCGTTGTCGTCGAGCCAGTCGAGGAACGCGGCGTCGCCCAGCGCGCCGTACTTGACGACCTCCGCCAGTCCCGCGCGCAGCTCGCGGGCGGGAAGCGTGCGCAGCGCACCGGTGTCGGCGATCACCGCGCGCGGCGGATGGAATGCGCCGACCAGGTTCTTGCCCTGCGGCAGGTCCACCGCGGTCTTGCCGCCGACCGAGGAGTCGACCATCGCCAGCAGCGTGGTCGGCAGCTGCACGCAGTCGATGCCGCGCATCCAGCACGCGGCGGCGAATCCCGCGAGATCGCCGATGACGCCGCCGCCGAGCGCGAACAGCGTGGCGTCGCGTCGCAACCGGGCGTCGGCCAGCGCGTTCACGACCTCGGTGAAATGCGCCAGGGTCTTGGCCGCTTCGCCGGCCGGCAGCACGTGGGTGTGGACATGCAGGCCGGGCCGCGCCGCGCGCAGGGCGTCGGCGACCCGCTGCGCGTACAGCGGTGCGACGTTGCGGTCGCTGACGATCATCGCCGCGTTGCCGCGCACCGGCGCGGCCAGCAGCGCGCCGTCGTCGAGCAGGCCGGGGCCGATGGTGATGGCATAGGGCCGGTCGCCGCCGACGGCGACGCTGCGGGCGGACGGGTGTGCTTCGGTCATGCGGGATCCGGACGTGGCGGGGCGCGGCGGGCGCGCGAGGTGGGATTCGATCAACGCGATCAGCTGGGCGGCGGCATCGGCGGGCGGCTGGCTGCCGGTCTCGAAGCGCAGTTCCGCGGCTTCCGCATACAGCGGCGCGCGCACCTCGGCGAGCTGGCGCAGCACCGCCTCGCGGTCGTCGCCGGCCAGCAGCGGCCGCGAACGGTCGCGCGCCAGCCGCGCCAGCTGCTGGTCGACGTCGGCATGCAGGTGGACCACCAGGCCGTGCGCGCGCATCGCCGTGCGGCTGCCGGCATCGAGCACCGCGCCACCGCCGGTGGCGATGACCCGCGGCGGGCCGTCGAGCAGCGACTGCAGCACGAGGCGCTCGCGCGCGCGAAAGCCGGCCTCGCCCTCGCATTCGAAGATCAACGGGATGCTTGCCCCGGTCCGCCGTTCGATCTCGTGGTCGACGTCGACGAAGGCGAGGCCGAAATGCGCGGCGATGCGGCGGCCGATCGAGGATTTGCCCGAGCCCATCGGGCCGACCAGGACGAGGGTGCGGGGAAATGGCATCCGGGCATGCTAGCAGCGCCCGCGGCGGGCGACACGGATAACGGAAGCCTCACTCCGGATTACACCGGTGCCGCGATGGTGGGGACCCCATCGCAGCCACAGGAGACAGGCCATGTCGGTCGCCAAGGTCATCGAAATCAACGCCGCCTCGTCCACCAGCATCGAGGACGCGGTACGCCTGGGCGTGTCCAAGACCGCCGAGACGGTCAAAGGCATCCGCGGGGTCTGGGTCAACGAGATCAAGGCCGACGTCGGTGACGACGGCGGCATCAGCCAGTGGCGGGTGAACCTGCGGATCACCTTCATCGTCGACTGACGCAGTCATTTGCCGGCCACGGTCCGGTCGCCGGCAAGCAGCGCCTGCAGTTGCGCGATGTCGGCATCGTCCTCGGTGCCGAGCGCGACCAGGGCATGGGTCGCATCGGTCAGCAAGGGCAGGCCCGCCGCTGCATCGCCCGACAGCAGCAGGATGCGTCCCCGCAGTGCGCGCAGGCGATGCTCCCAGCCGGGCGTGGAGTCGCCGGCGGTCAGCGCGGTGGCGCTGAGGCCCTCGGCCATCCGCAGCGCCTCGCTGTACTGTCCTTCGTCGGCGAGCGCATTCGCGAGGGCGTAGCGGAAGCTATGCGCAGCGACGTTGTCTTCGCCGTAGTGCTTGCGCAATCCGGTTTCGGCCTGGCGCAGGTAGTCGAGTCCCGCCTCGCGGTCGCCGCAATCGCGCTCCTTGAAGCCGAGGTTGCCGGTCTCGATCAGCGTGGCCTGCCGTTCCTCGCCGTAGCGCGCGGCCATGCGTTCGCGCACGGTACGCGCGATCGGCAGCGCCTGGCCGCAGTCGCCGGCGTAGTCGTGGATGCTCGCCACCGTCGACAGCTGGATCAGCGTGGAATAATCGTCCGGTCCGAGAATGCGTTCGGTGACGGCTGCGGCGGATTCGGCCAGCGGCAGGGCTTCCTCGTACCGGCCCAGGTTGCGCAGCGCGCGCGCCAGCATGATGCGGTGGCCGGCGACCTTGCCCTCGCCGATGCGGCCGGCATCGAACAGCGGGTCGGCGAGCATGGCGCGTAACTGCGCGGTGGCGCCTTTCAGGTCGCCCTGGCGCAGCGCGGCATCGGCGAGGTTCTCGCGGATCGTCGCGGCCGTCAGCGCGTCGTCCGGACGCACCAGCCGCTGCAGCCGGTCGGCGCGACGGTAGGCCTCCAGCGCGGGGTCGATCTGCAGTTGCTGGAAGTGGAACACGCCACGCGCGTAGGCCGCTTCCAGCGCCAGTTCGCTGTCGCCTTGCAGGCGCGTGCCGGCGGCGTGGTCGGTGGCGTCCAGCAGCCTGCCGGCTTCGGCGAACTGTTCGGCCGCGTTGGCATAGGCCAGGTTGCGGGCGAGCGTGTAGCGGGTCTTGAGCGTCAGTTCGTCGGCTTCGCCGAAGGCCAATGCATAGTGGCGTTCGGCTTCCTGCATGTGGCGGACGGCGCGTTCGCGGTCGCCGAGCGTGCGCCAGGCCTGGCCCAGCGCGGCGTGCACGCCGCCGCGCATGGCCGGATCGTCGGCGAAGCGGTCGGCGATCTGCGCGGAGGCGTGTTCCAGCACTTCGCGCATGCCGGGATCGCGCTCGAAGCCGGTGCCGCCCGGGCTCAGTGCGCCGAGCAGGTCGTCGCTGAGGAAGCGCGCCACTGCCTCGGCGCGTGCCGCCTGCATCGCGGCGGTCCGGCGCTGCTGTTCGCTGCGTTGCCAGAACAGCGTGCTCGCCAGCAGGCCGACGCTGAGTACCGCGATGGTCGCGACGATCCACGGCCTGCGCGCCTGCGTCTGCTCCAGCGCCCGCTGCGCGACTTGCGCCGCGCGCTCGACAGCGGCGCTGCGCTGGGCGTCCTCGCGGCGGCGCGGCAGCGACGACAGCCGTTCAATGAGCTCGGCGACGCTGCCCAGCCGCCGCGATGGATCGCCGTCGGTGGCGCGGGTGATGTCCTCCACCAGCAGCGGGTCGGCGATGTCGCGTTCCCAGCCGGGCGCCATCGGCCGCCGCAGGTCGCCGGCCATCCACTGGTACAGCAGGATGCCGAGCGCGTAGAGGTCGCTGCGCACCGTGGGCGGTTGCCCGGCGATGAGCTCCGGCGCGAGGTAGAGCGGCGTGCCGGAACCGTCGCTGCCGCCGGCGCCGGTCAGCGTCAGGCCCAGTCCGGTGATGCCCAGTTCCGCCAGGCGCTCGGGCTGCAGCAGCCGGCTGTTGCCGAAGTCGGTCAGGCAGGCCTGCCAGCGTCCGTCGGGCCGCTGCCTCACCAGCACGTTGGCCGGCTTGATGTCCTTGTGCAGCACGCCGACGCCGTGCGCCGCGTCCACCGCACGCGCGATCTGGAGGAAGAAGTCCAGCCGTTCGGCCTGGTCCCGGTGCGCGAGCAGGTCGTGGTTGGCCGTCCAGTCGGGCAATGCCTCGCCGCCGTATTCGCATTCGAGGAAATAGGGCTCGGATTCGAAGTTCCAGTCGATGACACGAACGAAATCCGCGCGCTCGCCCAGCGTGTCGCGCAGCACGCGCATCAGCGTGGCTTCGCGCTTGATCGCCGACAGCTGTTCGCCGCCGGGGCTGAACTTGAACACGCGCGACTCGCGGCTGCGTGGCTGCCGCGCCAGCCAGACTTCGCTGCCGAGCGTCTGGGCAAGCGGTCGTTCCAGCAGGAAGTGCTCGCGCCCGGGGACGGGTTGCCCCGCTTCGAACTTCAGTTCGCCGCCCAGCCGCTGGCCGACCGCGATGCGCTCCACCGGGCCGCCGAAGCGGTAGCCGATGCGCGGCACGGTGGTGATGCGGCCCTCGCCGCTGGCGTCCAGTGCCTTGCGCAACTTGCCGATCGCGGTCGCGAGCACATGGTCCACGGTGACGCGGCCGGCCCAGACCGTGTCGAACAGTTCTTCCTTGGTCACCACTTCCCCGGCGTGGCGCAGCAGCAGGGCGAGCACCTGCAGCGGCTTGTGCTCGATCTCCACCGGCAGGCCGGCCAGCCGCAGTTCGTAGCGCGCCTCGTCGAACTCCACCGCGCCGAAGCGCCAGCGGTACAGACGGGTATCGCGCGGCACGGCGGGGTCGCGGGGCATGTGCGGATGATAGCGAGCGCAGCCGTGCGGGGAGACGGCCGGCGCCAGGGGTGAAGCGACGGCTTGAAGGTTTCTTGAAGGCCGCTTGAGGACTGCCGGCGGCCTGGCGTCCAGCCTTGGGCCGGGATGCAACGGAGACCACGCCATGCGCAATGACCCGCAGCCACGGACCCGCCTGCTCGCGGCGATGGCATGCGTGCTGTCCGCCCTGTCCGCGATAGCGCCCGCGAGTGCGGAGTCCGGCGACCCGGAGGGCCAGCGCACGGTGCTTGGCGAATGGGTCGGCACCTATGTCTGCGCGCAGGGACTGACCGGACTGACCCTGACCATCGCCGAGGCGACGCCGGCCGGCGCGCGGGCGCTGTTCCACTTCTACGCCGATCCACGCAATCCGAAGGTGCCGACCGGGTGCTTCACCATGGACGGCGACTACGACCCGGGCAGCGGACGCCTGCGGCTCAGGGGCGGGGAATGGCTGCTGCGCCCCGGTGGATACCGCGTGGTGTCTTTCGACGGCGAGGTCGACGCCGAAGGCCGTCGCTTCAGCGGCCAGGTCGCCGGGGCCTCGGGCTGCAAGCTGTTCGACCTGGGGCGTCGTCCGTCGCCGACGCCGGCACCGGCGCAATGCACGATCGCGATGCCGGTGGCGCAGCCGGGGCTGGTGGATGCCGGCGACATCGGCGCGGTGCTGTCCGCGGATGGCCGGATCGACCTCGACATCCTGTTCGACTTCGGCCAGGCCAGCCTGCGCGCCGATGGCACCCGCCAGCTCGACGAACTGGGTCGCGTCCTGCTGTCGCCGGCGCTGGCGCAGCGGCGCGTCGGCCTGCACGGGCACACCGACGCGGTCGGAAGCGCGGAGGCGAACCGGTTGCTGTCCGAACGTCGCGCACGGACGGTGCGCGATTACCTGGTCGACGCTTTCCGGATTCCCGGCGACCGCTTCGACGTGCACGGACATGGCGAGGACCGCCTGAAGCGCCCGGCCGCGCCCGAGGACCCGGCGAATCGCCGGGTCGAGGTGGTGCTGCTGGACTGACCCGGGGAGGCGCACGGGCTTGAAGGTTTCTTGAGCGCGGCGTGAGGACCCACGATGGCGGATGCCCCGACGATCCGGCGACCTCACCGGGGACCATGCGGATGAACCACATGCAGACACATCGATGCTTCTTCCTGGCCGCGGCGGCGGCCCTCGCGCTTGCAGCCTGCGGAGGCGGACAGGACGGGGATGCCGCCTCCGGCGACGGATCGGCGGCCGCGGTCGGCGCCGCCGATCCGGCCGTCGCCGATGGCAGCGCGGCGCTGCGCTGTCCGCCGCCGGTCCGCAAGGACCTGGCCGGCCCCGACATCATCGGCATCCGGACCGGCATGACCGCCGACGAGGCGCTGGCCACCGCGCGCTGCGCGCTCGGAGAGGACGCGGAGGTCAAGGCGGGGAACCGCTGGCTCGACCGCCTGGAGACCTACGGCGTCGAGCTCGGCACGCAGACCTTCACCGTGCGCAAGGGCGACCACCGCCCCTGCGACTTCCAGCGCGAATGGCAGCAGTGCGAGGGTGGACTGAAATGGGGCCACGTCGACGAGATCGTCACGGTCGCCACGCCCGGAGCGCCGGGGAAGGAAACCGCGCTCGGCGTCTGGCGCACGCAGACGTTCCGCGAGGGCGAGATGCCGCCGGTGCAGGCGCTGCTGGATGCGCTGGTGTCCAAGTACGGCCCGCCGCAGATCACCGAGAACTCGGATGCGCCGAGAGGCTACTCGGCGGGAAGCCGCGACATGGAGTGGGTGTTCGATCGCGCCGGCAATCCGCTGGCCGAGGCCAACCCGATGTTCGGGCAGTGCCGCGGCGCGGTCCATGCGCACAAGGGCGATACCAACGCGCGGTGGCATGATGGCTGCGGGTTAAGCATCCGTACGCGCGTGCTGCTCAGCGGCAAGAACCCGGGGCTGGCGATGGAGGTGAGCAGCGCGATGCTGCACCAGAGCGAGCTGTTCTCGCAGGTGGAGGCGATGCAGGCCGAACTGCGCCAGCTCGGCCAGGCGCGACGCGACGCGGAAGTGCAGCAGGCAGGGGAGGCCGGCGATGTCCGGCTCTGATCGCGCGCCGCGGTGCGTGCGCACGGCGCTGCTGGCCGCCACGCTGCTTTCGCTGGCGGCCTGCGGAGGCGGCGAAGGACCCGCGGTGGAAGCGGTCGTAGGCAATGCCGGAGGGGCTGCGCCGCCGCGCCGGGAGCAAGGTGCGGACACGGCGCCTGCGCGGGGCGGCGGAGCGCGCGCGGCGGACGCGGCGACGGTCGCGCCTGGCCTCGGCGCCCGGGAGCTGGCCTACCCCGAAGACCTGCAGATGGTGCTGCTCGGCTACCGGCTGGAGGGCCGGCAACCGCCGATCGCGGAATGGGCGGCGGCGCAGCACCGCGTGGCTTCGGCGAACGAATTCGAGCGCGCCGACGTGCGGGAACAGGAGCGGGAACGGCTGCAGGCGGTCTATGACGGCACCGAAGGCATCGGACTGCTGCGCCTGAACGTCGACGCGAGGATCGGCGAGTACGACGGATCGCGCGGCGGCTACTACCTGGATGCGTTCACGCCCGGCAGCGTGTTCCGGTTCTCCGCGCGTCCCGCGCCGAATCCGTTCCGCGACGAAGCGGTCAGCCTGCGCATCGACAATCCTGGCGAGCTGAACTTCTGGGCGCTCGATACCGCCGCCGCACAGGACGTGCTGGCGAAGAACGGCGGACAGCGCCACGTCATGCTGGACAGCCGGCTGCGCATCACCGGCATCGATCGCCGCAGCGGTGGCCCGGAACTGACCGCGACGTTGTTGCGCTACGCGATCGTCAGTACCAGGTACCAGCAGCCGACGGTGCTCGGTGAACTCCGGTTCGACGACGCCAGCCAAGGGGAGTGACGCGAGTGAAGGCGAGGACGATCGCGGCCGTACTGTCCATGCTGCTGCTTGCGGCCTGCGGCGACGACCTGAAAGGCACGTTCGAGGACGAGATGGGGCTGACCAGCCTGACCTTCCACGGCGACGGCAAGGTGGTGCAGTCCTCGCCGCTGGCGGCAGTGGAGGCGGAGATGCGGTACGAGGTCGACGGCGACAGGATCCGCCTGACCAATCCCGAGGCAGGCACCCATGCGGCGCTGGTGCTGACCCGGATCGACGACGACACCCTGTCCGGGCCGATGGGTTTCCGCTACAGGCGCAAGAAGTAGCAAACAAGCAATGGCGGCGTGTGCCGCGCGCCGGCACGCAGGCGACAGATGTCCCTCTTTGATGACCACCACGATCCGCGGGAGACCACACAGTGAAGACGGCCACCATGCTTCCCCTCGCCCTTGCCGCCCTGGCCCTGGCCGGCTGTGGCGACGGGCTGTCCAAAGGCGCGCTGGGCAAGATCGTCGACGCGGAACTGCAGCGGCGCCATGAACCCGTCTGCTGGTCCCTGCAGAACAACGCCGTGTCCTGGCCGGTGACCGTGGACTTCGGATTCGATTCGCCCGCGCGGGAGCCGGTCCTCGTCGGTGCGGTCGAGGCCGGAATCCTCGACCTGCAGAACCCGAACAGCCAGTTGCCGCTGGGCGAGCAGTTGCGCATCGGCAACGCCTCCCGGAACCGCTGGTCCATCGACCTCACCGGCAAGGGCCGCCAGGCCGGCGCCTGGGACAGCCGGAAGGGGCTGTGCATCGGCCGCCGGCGCCTGCACGAGATCGTGCGCTGGACCGAGCCGGCCGAAGGCGATGGCGCGCGCTACACCGAGGTGACCTACACCTGGACGCTCCAGGACGCACCGAAGTGGGTGGAGCCCGTACATTTCGCCGAGATCGAAGGTGCGGTCGAGCCGGTGGAGAGCAGCATGACGCTGGTCAAGACCAGCGACGGCTGGCGTTCGCCGTATTGATCCGGGACCAGGCCATCGTGGCCGCCGCGCCGCCGTATTCGCAATCACCGAAAAGAGGTAAAGACATGGCGATGATCCGGAACGATCCGGCACGCGTGGCGTTCGCCTGCATCCTGGCCGTGGCAGGCGCATCCTGCGATGCGGCCGGGGAGGCGCCTGTCGCCGTGGATGCGCCGCAGGTGGCCGAAGCGCAGGTGTTGGACGGACTGCCGCTCGGGCCCGGCTTCTACGTGCGCACCGACGCCGAGTGCGGCGCGGCATCGTCCGCGACCCTGGCGCTGGTGCGGCGCGACGGCATCGGTGAGTGCAGCTTCGTGCGGATCGAACGCATCGCCGAGTCGCGCTACCGCGTCGAGGAAAGCTGTCGCAACCGCCAGGCGCCCCCGGGCCGTGAACACGAGCGTGACGAGTTCACGCAGGCGTACGAGATCCTCGCCGAGGATCGCTACCGGATCACCTTCGAGTACGGCGAGTCGGCGGAATTCCGCTTCTGTCCCCAGCAGAGCCTGCCCGATCCGTGGCGGGGCAACGATATTTCCGATGTGACCGGATAGGGACGGCGCGTCCACGTCGTGGCGTTTCCCGCAGTCCCGGTGTTGCCGTCGGGGCGCCGCACGCGCACGGCGCGGCGTCGCAGACGTTCGACGGTGGTTGCAGTAGGTGGACGAATTGCTCTCGGCCTTTCACTCCGGCCCGCAGCCTGCGGCATCCTGCCGTGGCGGCGTACCACTGCGATAGTGATGCGTGGCCACCGGCGTACTGCGGGCATCATGGCGGCACGCATCCATGTGGCCGCCGCGCGCGTCCACCCGCAGTGTCCAGTCATGGGCGATGCAGGCATGCGCCTGGCAGCCTTCGAGGATCAGCAGCTGGCCTTCGCGGCGGACCGGCTGCCAGGGGCTGGAACCGTCGAGCAGATGGCCGCGCAGTTCCGCATCGTGCGGCATGTCTTCCCAGGCGGCACGGAACAGCGGATGGTCGAGCAGGCGGACGCCAGCAACCGGGTCGTGCGGGTAGAGGCCGGCATAGACGGCCAGATCGACGGGGACCTGTTCCGCGATGCCGTTTTCGACCCCGTGCGCGCGGGCGAAGCCGGGTTCGATGCGGAAGACGGTGCATGGCGATCGTCCCGACGACATCCAGTACAGGTGCTGCGCCGTGGCCGAGACATGAACCGTCGGCTCGCGCGTCAGCCAGTCCGGGTTCCAGGCGTCGCGCTGCGGGCCGGACACGTTGCAGTCGGCCGGATCGAGCCGGCCATACAGGCGGAAATTGGGCGGGATGTGGCAGCCGGGCCCACAGATCCGGCGATCCTCGATCGCGACCGGGCAGTTGAAACTGGTGCCGCCGATCCTGCCCGACAGCGAGGCGCGCCCGGCATCGTATGCGCGGAAGGTCGCATGCTGGCCGTCGTCGCCATGGGTGCATTGCAGGACGCCATCGTCGGCGCGGACCGGCGCAGGCAGGGGCAGCAGGGCCAACGCGGCGATCGTCAGGCAAAGATGGAACCTGGCAGGCATGATCCCTCCGGCATCCGGCCGCGGCGCGGAGAGGCACGCGCACGCACGACGCAACTGTCGCATACCGGTTCGCGCGGCGTCACCGCTTCCGGCGTTTCAGCATTGCGGGTTGCGCGCCGCATCCAGCGCGATCGTGACATGCGCGAGCCCGGGCAGCGTGCGCAGCGCCTGCCGGCTGACGCGCTCGTAGTGCTGCACGAAGCGGGCGACCTGGGCACGGTCCATGCCGGCGCGTCCGGGCGCGGCCGCCTGCAGCGCCTGTTCCTGCTGCCAGCGCCAGCCGGCGACGACCTCGAAGCCCGGCGGTTGCAGGAACAGCAGCCGGTCGATGCGCCGCCACAGCGCGGGATAGTCGCGCGCCAGTGCGGCGTTGCACCAGCGCCGCCAGCGGCCGTCCGGATCCTCGTCGCGCTCCAGCGCATTGACCGGCTCGGCCAGTGCCGTGTCGTCCTCGGCCGTTGCGCCGACGCACCAGCCTTCGAACAGCACGAGGTCGATGGCCTCCACCCGTGGCCACTGCGCGTGCGGCAGGCGGCGGTCGCCGAGCTTGTCGAAACGCGGCAACTGCACCGCATCGCCGGCGCGCAGCGCATCGAGCACCGCGCAACCGAGTGCGACCTCGTGGGTGCCCGGCGGTCCGCGCGTCGCCAGCAACGGGTGCACGTCGCGCGCCAGCGCCTGGCGCACGTCGTGGTCGAGATACAGGTCGTCGAGCGACAGCACCGCGACCCGCAGGCCGCGGGCGCCGGCGGCATCGGCCAGTTGTCCGGCCAGTGTCGATTTGCCGGTGCCCTGCAGTCCGCTGATGCCGAACACGCGTACATCGGCGGCGACGATGTCGTCGAGCAGGCCGGCGACCAGCGTGTCGGACCAGCGCGGGGCGGAAGAGGGCGGCATCCGCGTACGATAGCGCAGCCGCGCACGGGCCGGATGCCGCAGCAGGGTTCGACAATGCCGCGCGCCGGGGCGATCATCGGCGCATGACCGCGACCATTGCCCTGCTGTCCGAAGCGCTGACCACGTTCGCCACTCTGTTCGACGAGGCCCAGGCCGCCGGCGAGCCCGACCGCACCGCGATGACCGTCGCGACCGCGGCGCTCGACGGACGTCCGTCGGCGCGCACCGTGCTGCTCAAGGCCTGGGATGCGCGCGGCTTCGTGTTCTACACCCATCTCGATGGCCGCAAGGGCCGCGAGCTGCAGGAGAACCCGCAGGCCGCGCTGTTGTTCCACTGGCCGCGCGTGCGCCAGGGCGTGCAGGTGCGCATCGAGGGACCGGTGGTGATCGTCGCCGACGACGAGGCCGATGCCTATTTCGCCTCGCGGCCGCGCGGCAGCCAGCTCGGCGCCTGGGCCTCAAAGCAGTCCGAGGAACTCGACGCGCGCGCCACGTTCGAACGGCGCCTTGAGGCGCTGGAGCGGGAGTTCGCCGGCCGCGAGGTGCCGCGGCCGCCGCGCTGGTCGGGCCTGCGGGTGCGCCCGGACCGGATTGAGTTCTGGTACGGCGCGCAGTACCGCCTGCACGAGCGCTGGCTCTACGAATGCGACGTCACCGGCGACTGCCGCAAGCGGATGCTGTATCCGTAGAACCGGGATCCGGGATTCCGGATTCGCCGGGGCAGGGAACCCGGGCTGTTTTGGTCGCAGGCGCGCGATCCGCCCTGCGCTTGCGCGATTCGATCGAGAACGGTGTCGGGGGACTTCTGCCCCTGCAGGCAGTTAGTTGGAAGAAGCACCGGAAGAAACGGGGCCATCGGCCCCGTTTCTTCCGGTTGATCCATGCTGCGGCTCAGTAGCGGCCATCAGCGGATCGCTCCGGCGGCGGCCATCACAGCCATGCTTTCTGCTGCTCGGGGGTCAGCTCGATGTAGGGCGACTCCTTCGCGGTCGGCGTCGGGCTGCGGCGTGCCCGCAGGATCGCGCGGATGGCGAAGAACAGCACGCTGAACACCACGAACAGGAACAGCA
>NZ_JAIWPT010000024.1 GCF_021191695.1 Proluteimonas luteida | reverse complement strand
ACCTGTTCCTCGGCCAGGACAGCGCGATGTGCCACCACCCGACCTTCGATTTCGACGACGACCTGCTGCCGGTCGCGGTGAGCGTGTTCGCGCGCATCGTGCAGCGGCGCCTCGGCTGACCCGTCCGCGCGAGGGGTCGCCGGTTCCACGGGCGTGCCGGTGGTGGCCCGCCCGATCACATGCTTGGGGGAAAGGCTGATGGGCATCGCGATCGAACAACTGCGCTACGTCAATCCCGGGTGCCGGGATCCGCAGGCCGCCGCGGACTTCGCGACCGGCGTGCTCGGGCTGCAACCGGTGCCGCTGCCGGGCGTGCGCGCCTTCCGCAGCGACGCGCGCGCCTACACCCTGGTCTACGCCGCCGGGCAGCCGCGCCCGTCGATCGGCCTGGAAGTGCGCGACATCGCCACGCTGGCGCGGGCGGCCGAGGCGCTGCAGGCGTTCGGGCTGGAGGCGCGCCGCGACGACGCGCTTGCCGCGGCGCGCCAGGTCAAGGCGCTGCTGGGCTTCACCACGCCCGGCGGCCTGGACGTCGAGCTGGTGGTGCGCCCGCAGGACTGCGGGTGGCGTTTCTTCCCGTCGACCGACAGCGGCGTGACCGGGCTGGCGGCGGTCGCGCTGCGCACGCCCGAGATCGCGCGCGACGAGGCGCTGTGGACCGGCGTGTTCGGCATGCGGGTCAACGACTGGATCGGCGACGCGGCCTATCTGGGCCTGTCCGACGGCGTCCACCACCGGCTCGCGCTGCATCCCGCCGACGCTGCCGGCGTGCTGGCGATCGAGTACGCGGTCGAGAGCCTCGACAAGGTGATGCAGCGCTTCTACGCGCTGCACGACGCCGGCGAGGCGCCGCTCCACGGTCCGGGCCGCAGGCCGACGTCCGAACAGGTGTTCCTGACCTTCGCCGGCCCGGACGCGGTGGCCTACAGCCTCGTCGCCGAGGGCCGTGTCATCGGCCCGGACAGCCGGCCGCGCCAGTTCGCGCCGCGCCCGGATGCCTACTGCGGCTGGGGCAGCGCCTGCCGGATCGCCGAGTTCGCCGGCCGGGACGGGACGCGTGCGCGGCCGCGGCTGCGCGAGGTCGGCGGCGCATGATCCGCCTGCGCGACGTCTGCTACGTGCGCCTGGGGACCCGCGACCTGGACGGCGCCACGCGCTACGCCACCGAGGTGCTGGGCCTGGAGATCGGCGAGCGCCGCGGCGACGCGGTGTACTTCCGCTCCAACCAGCGCGAACACACGCTGTGCTACGTCGCCGGCGACCCGGCCGACCAGGTGGTCGCGTTCGAGGTCGACACGCAGGCCGAACTGGATGCGGCGGCGGCCCAGCTCGAGGCCATCGGTCACCGTGTCCATGTCGGCAGCGCAGCGGAGGCCGAGTTGCGCAAGGTGCGCGGTTTCGTCGCCTTCGACGACCCGACCGGCAACCGCATCGAGCTGGCCTGGCGCCCGGCGATGGCCGGACGCCGCTACCACGGCAGCCGCGACGCCGGCATCACCGGTTTCAGCCACATCGGCCTGTGCACCACCGACGCTGCGCGCGACGAGCGCTTCTGGACCACGGTGTGCAACGCCCGGGTCAGCGACCGGATCGGCGATGCGCCGCTGCTGCGGATCGACGAGATCCACCACAAGATCGCGCTGTTCCCCACCACCCGCAAGGGCATCCAGCACATCAACCACCAGGTCGCCAGCACCGACGACGTGCAGCGTTCCTGCAATTTCATCCGCGGGCGCGGCATCCCGGTGGTGTTCGGCCCCGGCAAGCATCCGACCTCGTCGGCGCGCTTCCTGTACTTCGAGGGACCGGACGGCATGGTGTTCGAGTACTCGTCGGGCGTCAGCACCATCGCCGACGAGCTGCTCTACCGCGAGCGCCAGTTCGAGTTCGGGCCCCGGGGCTTCTGCGAATGGGGCGCCAGGCCCGACATCCGGGAGTTCCGCGATTGAACGCCGCGGACCCGCCCGCCAGCGCGGCGCAGGAACGTCTCGTCCGCACCGCGGCGCGGGCCCTGGGCCGGCACGGGCTGGTGCACGCCTACGGCCATTGCAGCCTGCGCCTGGACGCGGGACGGTTCCTGGTCGGGCCGTCGCGGCCGCCCGGCCTGGTCGCGCCCGGTGCAGCCTGCCGCGTGGTGCGGCTCGACGGCGTGCTGCCGGACGACGTGCTGCCCGAGGTCCGCATCCATCGCGAGATCTACCGCCTGCGCCCCGACGTCAACGGCGTGGCGCGGGTGCAGCCGCCGAAACTGATGAGCCTGAGCGTGCTCGGCCGCACCCCGGTCGCGCGCCACGGGTTCGGCAGCTATTTCCATCCGCAGCCGCCGCTGTGGGACGACCCGCTGCTGGTGCGCAGCGACCCGCAGGCGGTCGAACTGGCCCGCCGGCTCGGCGCTGCCCGCGCGATCGTCATGCGCGGCAACGGCGCGGTGCTGGCCGGCGACTCGCTGCAGATGGCGGTGGTGCTGGCCTGGTATCTCGAGGACGCCGCGCGGGTCGAGCTCGACTGCCTGTCGACCGGCGTGGATGCCCTTGCGTTCACCCCGCAGCAATCCGGCGCGCGCGCGATCTGGACCGGCGGACTGCTGGAACGGATGTGGGACTACCTGACCCACGGCGATCCGGAGGCGGTCGCCGCCCCGGCCCCCGCCGGCTAGAAACCTCCCGCCAGCGAAGCGCGCCGGCGGCGCGCCTGCCAGCCACTCCCTCCCCACCCATCGACGGAAGACTGCAAGATGACTGCGAAGAACCTGATCCTGACCCTGTCGCTGCTGGCGGCAACCGGCATGGCCGGCCACGCCAGCGCGGCCGGCACCTGTGCCTCGCCGGACGATGCCCGGGTCATCCAGAACTACTACGCCAACACCCGCCCGGGCGCGCCGCCGCCGGCCGTGGGCCGACTGTTCCGGATGCCGGAGGCCACCGTGGTCAGCGCCCTGCACGCGGACCACGCCTACGGCGTGCGCTCCAACCGCCTGTTCTTCGACGAGGTCTGGAAGTCGGTCGATGCCTGGGGTGCCGACACCAGGATCGGCATCGTGTTCACTTCCGGTGGCATGCATGCCTGGAATTTCCCCAGCACCGTCCCGCAGACCCAGTCGACGACGACCCCGATCTGGTACGACATGTATGCCGACGAGGGCGCTGGCGTGCATGGCCACATCACCCCCCAGGAAGTCGACCAGATCTGGGCGCTGCAGATCCCGACCGTGGAGGCCGACAAGTTCACCCGCATCCTCGCGTTCTACGACAAGCAGGGCGCGCTGATCGTCGGCCTGTACGTGTCCGAGAACACCAAGGCCTTCGACCAGCGGGCGGTGGACGGTTTCGAGCGCACCCGCGAACTGCTGCGGACCCAGCCGCGGATCTGCGGCGCGGATTGAGGACGGACGGGACGGTGGTTCCCGTCCCGTCTCAGGCGGCGCTGGCGGAGAAGGCCTCCATCTTCGCCAGCGCCGCGCGGACCGCGTCGTAGGTGCGCATCAGGTGCGCCTCGGTCAGGCGGCAGGCGCGCACGGCATTGCGCTCGATCGCGGCCTCGAAGATCGCCACGTGCTCGTCATGGACGAAGCGCCGCCCCTGCGAGTAGCTCAGCGAGAAGCGGCGGTAGCGCTCGGCCTGGTGGTACAGCAACTCCTGCAGCTTGCCGAGCCAGGGCGAGTCGCAGGCCGAGATCAGGGCGGTGTGGAACGCGTGGTTGCGGGCCTCCCACTGGTCCAGGACCTCCTGCGACACCGGCAGTTCCGAGCCCGACAGGCCCGCCTCCACCGCGCTGAGCGACTCGAACGCGGCGCGGACGTCGCGTTCCCAGGTCTCGTTGCCGTTCTCGATCGACAGCCGCAGCGCCTCGGTCTCGACCAGGGTGCGGACGCGCGAGATGTCGTCGAGCTCGTCGAGCGACAGCGGCGCGACCCAGAAGCCGCGCTGGTCCTCGGTCTTGACCAGCTGGTCGCCGACCAGGCGCGCCAGCGCCTCGCGAAGCGGGGACATGCCCACCTGGTACTGCTGCGCCATCGATTCGAGCTTGAGCTTGCTGCCGGGCAGCAGCCGTCCGGCGACGATGTCGTGGCGGATGTGCTGGTACGCCTGGCGGGCGAGGGTGCGTGCGGATGTCGCCTTGGCTGGTTGGCTCATGCGGGCAGGATGCGCGGGACAATTTCGAAAATCAACGCCAGCGCGATGACGCACCGCACCAGGCCGGCGGCCTCCGGCGGGTGCCGCCAGCGGCTGGAGAGGGGGAGGAAATGGCTGAAAATTATCGATTTATTTGGCCGTGAACGGGTCGGGGGATGCGAGACGGCCAAGAATTCAATAAAAAATATCGTAATTTCTTGACAATCGCGTTGGGCTTCTGCTCATATCGGATTCAAGTTAAGTCCGTGTGACAGGGACGATGTCGCGGGCCCCGGGGTTCCCCCGGTGAACACCCTCTTGCAGCCGATTCATCGCAATCATCAGCCACACGGGGAAAATCATGAACAAGCGGGCACGATGTCTGAACGGGGTGGCGGGCGGCGTGAGCCTGCTCGCATTGGCGGTTTCGGGGGTGCTGCACGCGCAGCAGCAGGACGTGGCCGGGGACGGCACGCAGACGCTGGAGACGGTGGTGGTGACCGGCACCAACATCCGCGGCGCCGAACCGGCCGGCAATACGGTGCTGGTCATCGATGCCGAGCAGATTGCGGCCAGCGGCAAGGCCACCCTCGGCGACTACCTGCGCGAACTGCCGGCGAACTTCGCCGGCGGCGTCGGCATGAGCGACAACGTCCAGGGCGGGCAGGACGCCAGCGTCGCCGGTTCCAACATGACCGGCGGCCAGGGCGTGAACCTGCGCGGGCTCGGCGCGCTGTCCACGCTGGTGCTGGTCAACGGGCGCCGGGTGGCGTCCTCGGGCCAGTACGGCGATTTCGTCGACATCTCGACGATCCCCGTCAACGCGATCTCGCATGTCGAGGTACTGCTCGACGGCGCGTCGGCGGTGTACGGCTCCGACGCGGTCGGCGGCGTGGTCAACATCCTGCTCAAGCGGCGCGATACCGGCGCGCACTCCAGCGCCCGTTTCGGCACCACCGACGGCGGCGGCAACCAGTACCAGGTGGGGCAGACCTGGGGCACGCACTGGGATCGCGGCGGCGTGGTCCTGGGCTACGAGTTCAACCGCCAGGAGAACGTGCTGGCGACGGATCGCGAGATCTACAACGGCAGCGACTTCAGCGACCGCGGCGGCGTGAACTGGCGCCGCGCCACCGGCCGAGCCGGCAGCGCCGCGAACCTGTTCGCCGGCACGGCCGCGGCCAACGGCAACGTGGTCTACCGGGTGCCCGGCGGTGCCGGCGCCGGCCTGACCGTGGCCGACCTGATCCCGGTGACTGACGGCGTCGGCAACACCTACGATGCCTGGGAGATGGTGGACATCATCCCGCGGATGGACCGGCACAGCGCGTTCCTGGGTTTCGAGCACGACGTCGGCGAGTCGGTCCAGCTCCAGGGCGACCTGCGCTACAGCCGCCGCAGCGGCGACTACAACCAGGGCTACCTGGCCCTGTACGGAACACTCGGACCCGACAACCCCTATTTCATCCCCGGGGTCGCCAACAACTACGGCGTGGTGATCGACGACCGTCCGCTGCGCCGCGCGGTGGAGGTCGAGAGCCTCGCCGCGACCTTCGGCGCGAGCTTCGAGCTGGGCGGCAGCTGGCGTGGCGATGCCGCGCTGTCCTACAGCCGCGAGGACCAGAGCCGCAATTCCGACGTGCAGCGCAACGCCAACATCTACGACTACCTGCCGACCCCGGCGGGCGGCCTGGCGCAGGCGCCGACCGCGATCCAGTGCAGCCAGGGCCTGGCCGCCAACGCCAGCGCCGCCGCGCAGGCCTACTGCGCCGGCCTGAACTACCAGCCGCTGAACCCCTGGACCACCGACGGCCTGTCCGACCAGGTGCTGTC
Organism: Proluteimonas luteida; assembly: GCF_021191695.1. Lineage (GTDB taxonomy): Bacteria > Pseudomonadota > Gammaproteobacteria > Xanthomonadales > Xanthomonadaceae > Luteimonas > Luteimonas luteida. The sequence goes on along the minus strand of NZ_JAIWPT010000024.1, from coordinate 41,296 downwards.
GCAGCTCATCGGCTACGAGAACCTCGATTTCACCTCGTGGCTGGCGCAGGCCAGCTTCAAGGTCGACGGCGACCTGTTCGACATCGGCGGCGGCACGGTCAAGCTGGCGGCCGGGGCCGACTGGCGCCGCGAGAACATCGGCGGCGACCTCGATTTCAACTGGCGCAGCACCTCCGACCAGCATGCCCGGTTCGGGACCACCGAGCGCGACGTCAGCGCGCTGTTCGCGGAACTGGCGGTACCGCTGATCGGCGAGCGCAACCGCATGTCCTTCGCCCGCAAGCTGGACCTGTCGATCGCCGGCCGCTACGAGCGGGGCCGCGGCCTCGGCGACTTCTCCACGTTCAACCCGAAGGTCGGCCTGGACTTCAAGCCCACCGACAGCCTGACCCTGCGCGGCAGCTGGGGCACCTCGTTCCACGCCCCGCCGATGCGCTACGCGTACAACGGCGTGCAGCCGATCACCGGCGGCAACGGCGCGTTCATGCGCGCCGACCTGTACACCGCGCCCTGCACCACCACCCTGGTGCCGCTCAACGGCGTCACCGGTACGCCCGGCGGCGCGGGCAACTGCACCTTCACCGCGATCGTGGTCAGCGGCGGCGCGGGCCCGACGCTCAAGCCCGAGGAGTCGCGGACCTGGACGCTGGGCTTCGACTACGCGCCGGAGTGGGCGCCGGGCCTGAAGATCGGCGCCAGCTACTTCAACCTGAAGGTCGACGACCGCATCGTGCGCATCCAGGCCGGGGCCCTCGGCGGGATCCTCGCCCAGCTCTTCGCCACCGGCACCACGCCGTACATCGACAGCCTGGAGATCAATCCCGCGGTGGCGCGCGTGCAGGACCTGATCGACAACGACCCGCGCTACCTCGGCCAGCTCGGCGCCGGGCCGGTGCAGAGCGCGGCCGACGTGGCGATGATCGTCAACGCGACCCAGCTCAACCTGGCCTCGCTGAAGATGGACGGCGTGGACTTCGATCTCGGCTACGGTTTCGATACCGCCGGCGCGGGATGGTTCGAGCTGTTCGCCCGCGGCACCTGGCTCAATTCCTACGAGGTGGAAGCCGTCCCCGGCGCCGGCTACGTCGACCAGCTGGGCAAGTACAGCGCAGTCGGCAACCCGGTCCCGCTGCGCTCGGTCCAGGGCGTGCGCTGGCAGCGCGGCGACCTGTCCGCGTCGCTGACGCTGAACTACGTCGACAGCTACGAATGCGCCTCCGGCTGCTTCCGTCCCGGTGCCAACGGCATGCCCGTGGCGGCCACGGCGCCGATCAGGATCGATGCCTGGAAAACCTTCGACGCGAACGTCAGCTACGGGCTGTCGCGGCTGGGCGGCTTCTTCGAGGACGCGCGCGTGAGCTTCACGGCGGTCAACCTGGCCAACCGCAACCCGCCGTTCATCGACGGCGGCACAGCGGCCAACGATGCCCTGGCGGATCCCTACGACCCGACCAATGCGACGGTGCTGGGCAGGACCCTGGTGCTCGCCTTCGACAAGCGCTGGTAGCGTCCCGGCCCGCCGGCCGGGGCCCGATGCCGATCGCGTCGCATCGGGCCCCGGGACGGCGCCGCCGGCTTCCCGTCGTCCACCGATAGGCCACCCCTCATGCGTATCGCACTTCGGCTCCTGCTGGCCTGCCTGCTGATCGCCGGATCCGCGCAGGTTCCGGCCGTTCCCGCGCCACCCGAGCGCGCGCCCTACACCCTGCCCGATGTCGAGCAGATCCCGCTGGTCGCCAGCGGCAGCGGCCGCGAATACCGGATCCTGGTCGCGACGCCGCCGTTGCCGCCGCCGCCCGGCGGCTATCCCGTCATCTACGTGCTCGATGGAAACAACATGTTCCTGACCACCATGGAGACCGTGCGTGCCTATGCGCGCCGGCTCGACGACGCGGTCAAGCAGCGCGCCCTGGTGGTGGGGATCGGCTATCCGCCCGGCACGGACCTCCCGGAGGCCCGCACCTACGATCTCACCCCCGACGGTCACGCCCCTGCCGGCAGGCACCGCACCGGCGGCGCGCCGGCGTTCCTGGCGTTCATCGAGGACGACCTGAAGCCGGTCATCGCCCGCGAATATCCCGTCGATCCTGCCCAGCAGTCGCTGATCGGGCATTCGCTGGCCGGCCAGTTCGTGCTCGACACCCTGATCCGCCGGCCGGATGCCTTCCAGACCTACGTCGCGATGAGCAGTTCGTTCTGGTTCGGCGACCACGCCCTGCCGGCGCACATCGACGCCTTCGCCGACGCGCGGTCTGGATCGGACCCGCCCAGGCGGATCCTGCTGACCGTGGGCCAGCACGAGGAGCGCCCGCCGCCGTCTGCCTGGGTGGAGGATCCGGCCAAGGGCCGCCACATCCTGGAGCGGTTGCGCCATCGCGGCCAGGTGACCCATGCCCGCCGGAGCGCGCAACGCCTCGCCGCGGCGCCGGGCATGGTGGTCGATTTCGCCGAGATCGCCGGCGAGGACCATGGCACCGTGATCCCGGCCTCGATCGCCCGCGGCGTCGCGTTCATCCTCACCGGCCCCGTCGAGATCCCGCCCGTGCCGTCCGCGGCGCAGTACATGGCCCTGGGGCCGGAAGGACGCTATCGGCTGCGCATGCAGGTGCGGGCGCTGCCGGATCCGCACCGGATTCCCTGGCTCGCGCGGCTCAAGTCCACGCTGCAGAGCGGCCTGGACGCGGACACGCGGCGGCAGCTGCACGACGAACGCCAGCGGATGGATCGCGAGTTCGGCAGCGAGCCGCACGCGCCCCGGCGCGAAGAACCGGCGAGTGCGCCCGCCGTCGCGGATTGAGGCCGCCGGCCCGGCCGGGTAGGCGCGCGACCCGCGCCATGCGTCGCAGGGCGGGGATGTGTCGCCGGTGCCTCCATGCACGGGGCGTCGGCGTGGTGGCCGGCGCTTCACGGGATCCGAATGCAGCGCCGGCTAGCTTGCCTGCAAGCGCACCGGGACGCAGCGCAGGGGACTGGGGCCTGTGGTCGCGCAACGCCATCCATCCGACAGATGAGGCTTCGCATGTCCCAGATCCTCCGTGCCCCGATCCATGCCCCCTTCCGCTCCCTCGCCTTGCTCGGCGCGGTCCTGCTGCTGTCCGCATGCGCGGCGACCGTGCAGCGTCCTGCTGCGGCACCGGTCGATCCGGTCGCGGTGTCCGGCGATGTCCGTCAGGTCGCGATCGCCGTCGAAGGCAGCGATGCCGCGCGCGGCAAGGACGACTGGGCGGACTTCCGCGCGCTGTGGCCGGAGGCGATGCGCGCCTCCGCCAGCGCCGCCGGCCTGCAGTCCAGCGACCACGCCGGCCGGCCCACGTCGCTGGATCCGCCGGGCGTGCTGGTCGTGGTCCGCATCGACGACTACCGCTACGTCTCCACCGGTGCGCGCTACGGGCTCGGGGTCATGACCGGCAACGCCTACATCAAGGCGACCGCGGAGTTCGTGCAGTATCCGGGCGGCCAGGTCGTCGCCACGCGCAGCTACGACACCACGTCGAGCGCGTGGCAGGGCATCTTCGCACCGATGACGACGAAGCAGGTGCAGGCGATCACCGACCAGATCGTCGCCGAGGTGCGCGGCGGCGGCTGACCGTTGGGCGGGTCGTTACCGCGGTCATGCGCCCGCGGCCGGCCCGGGGGCAGGACAGCAGTTGTCAGGCGCCGACGCGGGCCCGCACGGCGCCGACGTCGCGGACCGGGCGCACCTCGATGCAGCCGGTCCGGGTCCACGGCAATGCCTGCGCGATGCGCAGCGCTTCTTCCTCGCTGTCGGCCTCGATCAGGTTGAAACCGGCCAGCATCTCCTTGGTCTCGGAGAACGGCCCGTCGAGCACCTGGGTCCGGCCGTCGCGCGTGCGCACGGATTTCGCCGTGGACGCGGGTTCCAGCTGCTGGAAATCCAGCAGCGTGCCGTCGGCGCGCAGCGCATCGGCGTGCTGCAGGCAGCCGCGCATCATCCGGTCGAACTCGCCGTCGGCCAGTCCGTCGAGCAGCATGTCATCGGTGTAGACGAGCAGCAGATACTGCATGGGCGTTTCCTGCGGTTCTCAGGCGTCGAGGTGGAAGTACGGTTCGACCGTACCCTTGAGCTTGACCGTCAGCGGCTGGCCGCGGCGGTCGAGCGCGCGCCCGGCCGCGACCCGGATCCAGCCTTCGCTGACGCAGTATTCCTCGACGTCCCGGCGCTCGCTGCCGTTGAAGCGGATGCCGACGCCGCGGGCCATGGCGGCCGCGTCGTAGTGCGGGCTGCGCGGGTCGTTGGACAGGTGGTCGGGCGGGGTGTCGGTCATGGCCTGGATGTGCGTGTGGACGGGAAGCGGCAAGGATACCGTCGTCGCCATCGCCGGGGCACGCTGCAGGCGCGGGTCACGGGATTTCGCCGCGTCCCTGCCGCCTGGCGTTGGCGATCACCGCACGCACCAGGGCGCGGTCGCGATGGCGCGAGATCGCGACCGCGCCGAGCGCGAGCGCCCGGTCGCGCATCGCGGCGGTGATGTCGTAGTGCGCGCCACTGGTCTTGTTCTGGAACGCGTGGCGCGGCAGGCCCAGTCGGGCGGCGAACACATGCAGTTCGTCGAGCGTATCGGCGAGCAGATGCGCCCAGCGTTCGCCACGCCAGGGATGCACCGCATCGTCGACATAGACCGTCATCGGAGCCCGCCTGCACGTAGGCGTCATCGCCTGCCCGAGATGATATCCAACGCCGCTCCCGGCGGACGCGGGGTCGATTCGGCAGGTGCAGCGGCACGCATCGCATCGACATCGGGGAGGGCGCGGAAAGGCAGGTTTCCCCGGGGGAATCCGCGCTTTCCCGGTCGTCCGCCGGAGGGCGCAGTCCGGGCCTTCGCTACAATGCGCGGCTGTTTCGGGTGCACGGATGATTCCGGGGAGGATGGACCGATCGTGATGTTTCGCGGTAACCGGCGGTTGTTGTGCGGTGCGTTACGTGGCGTGCTGTCTCGCGGCGTGCCGTTGTGCGTTGTGCTGTCGTGCGGTGTGTTGCTGTCGGCAGCGCCGGCCGTCTCGGCCGAAGACGTGTCGCGCGACGACGGGCCGCGATTCGATCTCGGCGGCGCGGTGCGCTTCAACTACGGATGGCTCGACTACGGGCCGACCAGCGGCCTGCAGCCGGAGCTGCTGCGCATCGATGCGAAGGGCGATGCCGGGCCCGCCTTCTTCTCGCTGCAGTACCGCTGGTACGACGGATTCGATGCCGTGCACCATGCGTGGGCCGGCTGGAAGCTCGGCGACGGCAGCGATGGCGTCGATGCCGATATCCGCGTCGGCATCCAGCAGGTGCCGTTCGGACTGCTGCCGTATGCGTCGAACAGCTTCTGGTTCGGATCGGGCTACTACCTCGGCATCGAGGACGACTACGACCCGGGTATCGTCTGGCAACGCGCGGACGATACCCACCAGTGGCATGCCGGCGTGTTCGCAGGCGACGAGTACGGCACGGGCAGCCGTTTCGACCGCTATTCCTTCGATGTCGCGACCACCGGCGATCTGCCCTACCGCGAACGCGGGCGGGCCGTCGTCCGCTACCAGAACAGCCGCACGTGGAACGGCGCCGTGCTGGCGCTGGGCGCCTCGACCTTCGCCGGCCGCATCGAGAACCGCGCAAGCGGCGACCGCCACGGTCATGCCGGCGTCGCCGTGCATGGCCAGTGGTCACGCGGGCCGGCGACCGTGCAGCTGCAGTGGGCGCGCTACCGCTACGCCAATCCCGAATCGCGGATCGCGCTGTCGGCCTTCCTGTTCCCGTTCGAGATCGCGTCGCAGGCCGACGTGCCGACGTTCAACGTCGCCTGGGACGCGCAGCGCACCGGCTGGTTCGACAGCATCGCCTGCTACAACAACGCCAGCGCGACGCTGCCGGTCGGTCGCGATCCGGGCCTGCGCAATTCGATCCAGAACGTCACCGGCTGCAGCTTCGGCAAGGGGCCGATGCTGGCCTACGTCGACTGGATCGCCGGCAGGAACATGTGGTTCGTCGGCGGGCCCGGCGTCGGCATCGACGCGCCCGGCGGCGACCGCTGGCGCTCGCGCCTGAACGTCAACATCGGGTTCTATTTCTGAACAGGCGCGTCGCGCCGCATGCCCGGTGGTTCCCGCGGACGTGCGCGATCCGTCGCGCCCGCCGCGGCGTATCGCCCGGCCTGTTTCCGGGTGCCATCCGTTTCGAGTTCGAGGAGTACGCATGAACGATCCATCGCCGCGCGAGACCGCGCCACCCGCCGCATCGCCCCGCAAGTGGAACGCGTACATCCTGGGACCGGTGTTCTACCCGTCGGCGTTGATCGTGCTGGCGCTGATCGTGCTGTCGTTCGTCGCGCCGGATTTCGCCGACGCGGTGTTCGGCGGCGCCAAGGACTGGGTGGCCGCCGACGCGGGCTGGTTCACCGTGCTCGCGGTCGCCGGCTTCCTGGTGTTCATCGTCGGCATCGCGGTCAGCGGCTTCGGCCGGCTGAAGCTCGGTCCCGACCACAGCCGGCCCGACTACAGCTACGCCACGTGGTTCGCGATGCTGTTCGCCGCCGGCATGGGCATCGGCCTGATGTTCTTCGGCGTCGCCGAGCCGATCATGCATTACGCCGATCCGCCGGTGGGCGACCCGGAGACCGTCGACGCGGCGCGCCAGGCGATGCGCATCACCTTCTTCCACTGGGGCGTGCACGCCTGGGCGATCTACGCCGTGGTCGCGCTGGCGCTGGCGTACTTCGCCTACCGCCATGGCCTGCCGCTTCGCATCCGCTCGTCGCTTTACCCGCTGATCGGCGAGCGCATCCATGGCCCGATCGGCCACGCCGTCGACACCTTCGCGGTGCTGGGCACGATCTTCGGCCTGGCGACGTCGCTGGGCTTCGGCGTGATCCAGATCAACGCCGGCCTCAACTACCTGTTCGACGTGCCGGTGGGCACGACCACCCAGGTGATCCTGATCGCGGTCATCACCCTGATCGCGACCGGTTCGGTGGTCAGCGGCCTGGACAAGGGCGTGCGCCGCCTGTCCGAACTGAACATGATCATGGCGGTGATGCTGCTGGCGTTCGTGCTGGTGGCCGGGCCGACGGTGCACCTGCTGCAGGCCTTCGTGCAGAACACCGGCATGTACGTGTCGAGCCTGTTCGCGATGACCTTCAACCTCTACGCCTATGAGCCCTCGGGCTGGATCGGCGGCTGGACGCTGTTCTACTGGGGCTGGTGGATCGCCTGGTCGCCGTTCGTCGGCATGTTCATCGCGCGCATCTCGCGCGGCCGCACGATCCGCGAGTTCGTCGTCGGCGTGCTGCTGGTGCCGCTCGGCTTCACCTTCCTGTGGATGACCATCTACGGCAACACCGCGCTGCACATGGTCATGGTCGACGGCATCGGGTCACTGGTCGACACGGTGGCGGCCGACAGTTCGGTCGCGCTGTTCCAGTTCCTCGAGAACCTGCCGATGTCCGGTGTCACCTCGGCGCTGGCGACGGCGCTGGTGGTGGTCTTCTTCGTGACCTCGTCGGATTCGGGGTCGCTGGTGATCGACATGCTGACCAGCAAGGGCGAGGAAGAGTCGCCGGTGTGGCAGCGCATCTTTTGGGCGCTGCTGGAAGGCGTGGTCGCGATCGCGCTGCTGATCGCCGGCGGGCTCGGCGCGCTGCAGGCGGCGACGATCGCCAGCGCATTGCCGTTCACCGTGGTCATGCTCCTGATGTGCTGGGGCATGGTGCGGGCGATGCGGCTGGACGTGGTCAAGCGCACCAGCCTGCGCGAGGCGCGCATCGCGCCGGTGGGCATCGGCGGTGGCGGCGACTGGCGGGCGCGCCTGCGCGCGCTGGCCCGGCACCCGTCGCAGCAGGAAGTGCGCAGCTACATCGCCAACCAGGTGCGGCCGGCGCTGGAGGAAGTGGCGACCGAGCTGCGCAGGCAGGGGCTGGAGGTCCACGTCGAGGACGGCGATGACGGCCGGGTCTGGTTGCGGGTCGGGCACGGCGAGGAGATGGACTTCTTCTACGCGGTGCATCCGGTCGCCTACGAACCGCCAAGCTTCATGTTCGAGGACCCGCGCCGACGACGGCAGGACGACGACCGTTATTTCCGCGCCGAGGTGCACCTGCGCGAAGGCGGGCAGGACTACGACGTCATGGGCTGGCGCCGCGACGAGCTGATCCACGACGTGCTCGACCAGTACCAGCGCCACATGCACTTCCTCGACGTGGTGCGCTGAGCGCGATTCGCGCCACTACTGCGCCGCCGCCGAACGCCCGTGGCGGCGCACTGGGCGAAAACCGCGGTCATGCGGCTCGCCGGACTTCCTTGTTCGCGCCCGGCGCGCCTTGCCACGGACGCCCGGCGACGCGCTCGCGACGGCGTTCCATCGACTCTCGACCCCTGAGCGGCAGCTCCCCGCACACCGGAACGCAAACGGGCCGCATCGCGCGGCCCGTTTGCGTTGTCCTGCGTATCGCGGACCCGTGGATTGCGGCTCCGCGAAACGATATCAGCGGCCCGCGACCGGCTGGCGCAACTCGCGGCGCAGCCAGTCATCGATCAGCTGCTTCTCGTAGCGCAGCGAGTCGTTGCGCATCGCCGCGCCCGGGCGGTTGAGGAAACCCATGTCGCGCAGCTCGCGGCTGCCTTCGGCCAGCACGTTGCCGTCGGCATCGCGCAGCACGAAATCCAGGTCGATCCGCGGCGGGTACTGGTCCTTGACGATGCGCACGTGGTCCAGCCGCGGGCCGCGCCACGGTTCGTAGATGCCGGCGCGCTGGATGTCGCGGATGGTCACGTCGAGCGTATCGCCCGGCGGCAGCTCGCGTTCGGCGCGTTGGCGCAGATGCGCGGCGATGCCCTCGACCCAGTTGCCGCGCTGCGCTTCCCAGCGGTTGCCGCTGAAGCGGAGGTCGGAAAATGTGGCCGGGTCGGTCCACTGCACGGCGACCGGGCTGCCGTCGGGCAGGTTTCGGGGTGCATCCGGTGCGGTGACGTCGCTGCGGGCGAGCACGGGGGCGGCGATCGCGGTCAGCGCGGCGGCCAGCAGCCAGGCGGGCGGGGTTCGGTTCATGGCGTGCACTCCTGCGCGAAGCGTCTTCGGGGCGTGAGGTCAAGCATGCACCCGCACGACTTAACCGGCAATCAAGGTCGCCGCCGCTGTTGTCACGGCGACAGGAACGGGTGCGGCAGCGCCCGGAAGCGGCGCAGCAACGCCCAGCCGGCCAGTCCGTAGGGCACGAGCAGCACGCTCCAGCCGATCCACAGCCTGCTGCCGATGCCGCCGGTTTCTCCCGGCAGCAGCAGCCCGATGAAGGATGCGGTCGTGATCAGCACCGCCGGCAGCATCGCCATGAACCACGCGGGGCTGCGCAGCGTGCGGCCGGCCAGCGGCACCAGGCACAACAGCGCGTTGATGCCGAACAGCCCGAGCCAGAGGGCGGCGGCCAGCACCACCTGGCCCGGCGGCCCGCCGCGCCAGACCAGCAGCGTCGCCAGCGCGATCGCGACCAGCGCCATCACCTGCGACAGACGTTGTCCGACCGCCTGCAGGATCCGGCGGTGCGCCCGGTCGGGTCCTCCGAGGCCGGGCAGCAGGGCGAGCTCGGCCATCGCGCCGTCGCTGCGCTGGCGGGCGAAATCCAGCCGCATCGCCACGGTCCAGCCCAGGCTCAGCAGGCCAGCGATGGCCACACTCAGCGTGGCGGCGCGCAGGACCGTCGACATGTCCCCCATCGGCAGCACCCACGGCGCCGCGACGGCGGCGACGGCCAGCACGCTCCACAGCAGGGCGTCGCGGGGCCGCCATCGGCCCATCATGCCGCCGATACAGGCCCCGATGGCCCGCAAGGGCGCATGCGGACCGGCATCGTCGACGCGGGTCCGTACCGGAATGCCGAGGCCGGAACGCGGGTCGGGGCCGGCGAAGCGCGCAGGCGTCTCGCCGGCCTGCAGCGCGAACGCCGGGTGCGGCCGCATCAGTACGAGCGGACGCCGCCAGTTCGGCCGCGTCTCGTCGAGCGCGACGCGGCGCAGCGCGCGCCAGCGCCACAGCGCGAGCAGCACGACGAGGGCCGCGGCCAGCGGCAATCCGTCCTGCGCGGAGAGCGAAGCGCCGAGGCGCTCGGCGACGGTCCCGAAAAGCTGCGTCAGCGAGGTGTCGAAGAACACGGGCACCAGGGCCAGCAGCACGAAGACCGGCAGTTGCAGGGATGCGAGCAACAGCCCGCCGGCGGCCGCCAGTACCAGCAGTGGCACGACGTGGCGCGCGTCGGCGCCGGCCAGTACCAGCAGCAGCGCCGGCAGCGCCACGGTCCACAGCGCGCCGCCGAGCAGGACGCGACGCACCGCCGGGCCGATTCCGGGCAGCACCGCGTCGTCGCCCAGCGCGCGCAGGTAGGCCAGTCGCGCGAACCAGCCGGCCCACAGCATCGCGGTGCCGAAGCCGAGCAGCGACGTGCCCAGTTCCAGCCCGCGCGCGCGATCCCCGGCGAACGCCAGGGTCACCGCACCGAGCCCCGCGAACACGCAGTAGACGGCGACGATCATCACCCGGTGACGTCGCGGCGCCGCGGCGCACAGGGTCGCGTAGCCGCCGGCGCCGCGTCCGTTCGCGGCGTTCATGCCGACACCTCGATGAACAGGTCCTCCAGCGACAGGGTCTCGCCGCGCACGCCGTGCACGCGTGCGAGGTCCGGCCACGGCGCCCCTTCGTCGCGCAGCACGGTGATCGACAGGCCGCCATAGGGATGCGGGCGCCGCGCGACCTCGCCGGGCACGTCCTCGCGCAGCTGCGCGGCGACGGCCTCGGGCACGTGCAGCCGCAGATTGCGTTCCTTGAGGCTGTCGAGCTCGCTGTGCAGCAGCAACCGTCCCTCGTGCAGGAACGCAACGTGCGAGGCGACGCGCTCGAGATCCGACACGATGTGGGTGGAGAACACCACCGTGGTGCCGGACTCGCCGGCGCGCGAGGCGATCTCGCGCAGCAGTTCACGGCGGCCGACCGGGTCGAGCGCGGACGCGGGCTCGTCGAGCACCAGCAGCTCCGGCCGCAGCGCCAGCGCACGCACGATCGCCACCCGTTGGCGCTCGCCGGGCGAGAGCCGCGCCAGCGGGCGGTTGCGCGGCAATTGCCAGCGCTCGAGCGTGGCGTCGACGAAGGCGGTGTCCCAGCGTGGGTAGAACCGGCCGACGAAATCGAGCATCTCGCCGATCCGCAGCCAGTCCAGCGCCTCGGGCTGCTGCGGCACGTAGCCAAGCCGCTGCTTGGCTGCATCGCCCATCCGCAGCGCGGGCTCGTCCCAGACCGAGGCGCTGCCGGCATCGGGCTGGATCAGGCCCAGCATCGCCCGCATCAGCGTGCTCTTGCCGGCGCCGTTGCGGCCGATCAGGCCGAGCACCGTGCCCGGTTCGACCGACAGCGAGATGCCGCGCAGCACGCTGCGGCCGTCGTACTGCTTGATCAGGCCCTCGCAGGCCAGCGGCGCGACTTCCGCGCTGCGGAAGACCGGGCGGTCGAGCAACATCGCGTTCATGGCAATTCCTCCTGGATACGGTGCTGGAGCCGGGCGAGCAGGTCCTCGGCCGGCAGTTCGAGTTCGCGCGCCTGGCGTGCTAGGGCATCGAGCGCGGGGTCGATCAATGCCCAGCGCGCGCCCAGGTCCGGTGGCGCGGCGGTGTCGGCGACGACCATGCCCTTGCCGCGCAACCGCAGCAGCACGCCTTCGGCTTCGAGCTGGCTGTAGGCCCTGGACACGGTCATCGGATTGATGGCGTGCAGGCCGGCGACTTCGCGGACCGAGGGCAGGGCGTCGCCCGGACGCAGCTGGCCGCCGGCGACGAGCCGGCGGATCTGCCCGGCGATCTGCCGGTACAGGGGCTCGGGGGCATTGGGCTGGATCGAGAGCAGGCTTGCGTCCATGTGTATCAATACAACAATACACTTGGGCTGGCGTCAAGTGCCTTCCGCAAAAAACCGTCTGGAACGGTTTTTGACATCGCCCCAGCGATGGCCCGGCGGGTGGCCGCCATGGATGGCCGGCCACAAAAAAGGCCGCTCGATGCGAGCGGCCTTCCGGAGCGATACGGCGGTCGCCGTGTCAGCCCTTGACGCATACCACCTGCCGCAGCGTGTGCACGATTTCCACCAGGTCGGACTGTGCGGCCATGACCGCATCGATGTCCTTGTAGGCGGCAGGGCTTTCGTCGATCACCGACGCGTCCTTGCGGCATTCCACGTGCGCGGTCGCCTCCCGGTGCTGCGCGAGCGTGATCCGCTGGCGCGCCGCGGAGCGGCTCATGACGCGGCCGGCGCCGTGACTGCAGCTGTGGAAGCTGTCCGCGTTGCCGAGCCCGCGCACGATGAAGCTCTTCGCGCCCATGCTGCCCGGGATGATCCCGAGCTCGCCGGCACGCGCACGCACCGCGCCCTTGCGGGTCACGTACAGGTCCTGCCCCGCGTGGGTCTCCTTCTCGACGTAGTTGTGATGGCAGTTCACCGCCATCTTCTCGAGCTGGAACTTCGGCAGGCGGTGGCGCAGTTCGGCGAGCACCCGCGCCATCATCGCCTCGCGGTTCTCGCGGGCGTAGTCCTGCGCCCACGAGACCGCCTCCACGTAGTCGTCGAACAGCGCCTCGCCTTCCATGAAGAACGCGAGGTCCCTGTCGGGCAGGTGAAAGCCCAATACGCGGTGCGCCAGTTGCTGGCGCGCCTGCTCGATGAAGTAGGTGCCGATGAGGTTGCCGGTGCCGCGCGAGCCCGAATGCAGCATCACCCACACGGCGTCCGACTCGTCGAGGCACAGCTCGATGAAGTGATTGCCGCCTCCGAGCGTGCCGATCTGGCAGCCCAGCTTGTCGGTGCGCACCTTGCGGTGCTTCTGCTTGATCAGGTCCAGCCGCTCCACCAGGCCGGACTGCGCGACGCGCGTGGCGATGCCGTCCGGCAGCTTCCAGTGCTCGCCGCCGCGGCCGTTGCCGACCGGCACCGAACGCTCGATGCCCGAACGGATCTGCGCGAGGCTGTCGGGCAGGTCGTTCGCGCGCAGCGTGGTCCGCACCGCGGCCATGCCGCAGCCGATGTCGACGCCCACCGCGGCCGGGATGATCGCGCCGCGGGTCGGGATCACCGAGCCCACCGTCGCACCCTTGCCGAGGTGCACGTCCGGCATCGCCGCGACCCACGGTCCCACGAACGGGATCGATGCGATGTTGCGCAGCTGCGCGTGCGCCTGGTCTTCCAGCGGTACGCCGCGCACCCAGCCCTTGATCGGCGTGGCGCCCTCGGCATGCAGGAGTTCGAATTGCGTGTTCATGTCCATTTCCTTCTCGTTCCATCGAAATCCCGCGCGACGCGTCCCTGCATCGCGCGGGGTGTGCTACTTCATCGTCACCAGCTGCTTCAGCACGCCGTCCAGGCCGCCGAACACGGTGAGCTTGTCGATCTTCTCGGTGACCTTCTCCAGCGCCTCGAGCTCCTTGAGGCGCATGAGCGTCGGGCTCTCCTCCACGAGCTTCGCGGTGTTGAGCAGGGAACGCGTGGCGTTCGCCTCCTCGCGACGACGGATCACGTTGGCCTGGGCCGCCTTCTCCGCCTGCACGACGCCGTTGAGGATCTCCTTCATCTCGCCCGGCAGGATCACGTCCTTGACGCCCACGCCCAGCACCTCGATGCCGAGCGCGCCGACCTGGCCGCGCACGTAGGCGAAGATGTCCGCGTCGAGCGAGGCCTTGTCGCCGAGCAGCTCGTCGAGGGTCCTCGACGCGACCACCTTGCGCAGGCCGTACTGCAGCTCGCGGTACAGGTGCTCGCCGAACTTCGCGACCTTCGTGCGCGCGGCGACCGGGTCGGTCACGCGCATGCTGGCGGCGAGGTTCACCCGCAACGACACCCTGTCGCGCGTGAGCAGCTCCTGGCCCGACACCTCGACCGACTGCACGCGCAGCTCGACCACCTCGGCGGCCACGTTCTTCTGGAAGTTCCAGAAGGCGTAGGCGCCCGGGCCCAGCGTCTCGAGCAGCTTGCCGTCCACGAACACCAGGCCGGCCGATTCCGTCGGCACGTCCACGACGACCGCGACCTTCGACAGCGTGCCGAGCTGGCGCAGGCGGCGCATGACATCCGCGCGCACGGCGAGGCCGTCGGCGAGCGAGACGCGCTCGACCCAGACCTCGACCAGCCCGCGCCAGTACAGGCGGCGCGAACCGGGCGGCAGCACGTCTTCCAGCTTCCCGTGCTTCGACACCAGGCCGACTTCGTCGGCACCGATGTCGGCATGCACGAAGTGCTCGTCAAGCGCCGGTCCCAGTCGGGCGATCAATGCGTCGACATCGTGACCGGCATACTCCGGGGCTGCGATGTTGAACGTGCGCACTTCGACCCGGTTCAGCGGATCGAACATGCGATGCACACCGGGCCCGAGCACGCGCTCGAACTGACGGTTGCGATACACCAGGCCGCGCTCGCCGTCACCGATCACGACCCGCTTGGTCCAGAACATGCTGTGGATGTTCACGGCACTCTCTCCATGGTTTGGCACTGGTGGTCCGATCCGGTGAGTCGTCCCGCCGCGGTGGATCGGTTCCCGCGGCGGCCGTGCGTGCACATCGCGCTGCGACGCGCGATGCGGTGCGGGGCGGACCCCGCGAAGAAGATGGACACGGCCCTGGCAGCGCCGGAGCGGGGCGGGCGTGCTCCCGGCGCGGAAGCACGGTCCAGGCGTGCGTGTCGCGATGGACTGCGACGGCGCACGCGACAGACCGGTCCGCGCGCCTCGAGGACGCTGGCCCGGCGACGGCTCTGCTGCGGTGCTCCGACATGGCGACACGCCGAAGCGCATCGAGAGACGGCACGCCGCGCAGGCCGTGTCCTGGTGTGGAACTCGCGTTCCGGTTGTGCTTGGAGCGGGAGTCGAACCCGCGACACCCGGTTGACTAGACCGATGCTCTACCCGACTGAGCTATCCAGTGGTGGACGAACCGGATTCGAACCGGTGACCTGCGGCCTGCGCCGCTGCTCTCCCTCTGAGCTATCGCCCGCTTTTCCGGAACATCGCCTCGCACGCGCCGGCATACGCCGCGGCAGTGCCGTGCGCACCGGACGGGATCCAAACCCATGCCGCTGGCCCGTGTCCGTCGATGTTCCGGTCGATGCCTTGAGGCATCGATCCGATGTGCAGGGCCGCACCTGCCCGCCGCCCGTGCCCGGCATCGGGGCACGGCGTTTTGCGCCATTTACTGGCGAACGCCTTGCAGCTGAATTCCCATAATCGGAACCTGGGTTCCGGATGCCCCGGGAAGATAATGCGGACCCTGCGGATTCATTGAACTCGCTTCGCGAACGCGCAAACGAAAAACGCCCCCGGATGGGTGTCCGAGGGCGTTCGCGTTCCTCGGAGATCGGGGTGGCCGATCTCCATGGACGTGGAGATCAGTCGGATATAAGGTCCAGGCCGGCCTGCAGTGCAGGCTTCGCGCACGCTTCCGCTGCGCGCTGGAAGCGCGGCTGGCGAAGCATGAAGGCGTGTGAGCGTGCGGTTTTCATGGGGGGTCCTTATGGAGGACGTGCCGGTTCGGAGGATCGGCGCGCACATTACATCGACTTTATCGGATGTGCAAGGTTAATAAGAAAATAATCCTGCCGGCCGATGAGCGGTCGAATCTCCGGTGGCAGCGGGTGACTGGCGTTTATGACCTGTGCCGCGTCGGCAGGCTAGGCTTCGGCCATGCGCGCACGCTGCCTCCCTGCATGCTGGCTGACCTGTCTGCCGGCCTGTTCCACCGTGCAGGCCGACGATCGGCTGGACCGGCTCTCGGAGGCAGCGCCCGCGCGCGATCGCGAGGTCGGACGACGGCTGGCAGTCATCGATTGCTCGCGGCCGTCGACGGAAGTGCGGATGTGAATCTTCGATGTCCGGACCGGGCGCCTGCCGCGCGAGGAACACGTCGCGCACGGGCGCGGCAGCATCGACGACCTGCCGACTGTGTTCTCCGACGCCGAGGGCAGCTGGCAGACGAGCCTCGGCCTGTTCGCGATGGCCGAGACCTGCACCGGCCAGGACGGCTACTCGCTGCGCATGGACGGGCTGGAGCCGGGCTTCAATGGCCGCGCGCGCGAACGCCTGATCGTCATGCATGGCGCGGACCGCGCCGATCCTGCACAGGCGCGGCGACAGAGGCGGCTCGGTCGCAGCTGAGGCTGTCCGGCGGTGCGCGGTGCGGTCGCGCAGACGGTCATCGACGATCTCAAGGACGGCCAGCCGCCGTTCGCCTGCGCCGACGATCCGGCATGGCGCGACGGGTCGCGCCTGCTGCATTGCCCCCCCGCCCCGACTGAATGCTGCCGCCAGGCGCATCGCGGGCTTCACGCGTCGGGCGCAGCCTGTCGCGGCACGATGGCCGCATCTTTCGCCGAGGGTGCCTTCCATGAGCCGATTCCTGCCCACCCGCGCCCGGCCGTCCTCGTGGCGTTCTTCTCCGCGGTCGCTGCTGTGCGTCGTCGCGCTGCTGGCGGCCTGCCTGCCATGGCAGGTGCGGGCGCAGGGCACCGCCGCCGCGCCCGAAGCGCCGGTCGCGCTGACCGCCGACAGCGTCAATGGTGCCGGGCTCGACGCCGGCGATGCGGCATTGCTGCGGGCCCAGGTGCTGCTCGACCGTGCCCATTTCTCGCCGGGCGAGATCGATGCAGGCGCCGGCGGCAACACCCGGCAGGCGATCGCCGGGTTCCAGCGCCATCGGGGCCTGACGGCCAGCGGCGAGCTCGACGCCGACACCTGGGCCGCGCTGACCGACGGCGCGCCGCCGGCGCTGGTCACCCATGTACTGACCGCCGAGGACGTCGCCGGGCCCCATCGCGCCCTGCCCGCCGACATGATGGACAAGTCGAAGCTCGACGCGCTGGGCTACGAGAGCCTGGCCGAGGCACTGGGCGAACGCTTCCATGTGTCGCCGGCGCTGCTGGCGCGGCTCAATCCCGATGTGGAACTGCGGGCGGGCGCGCGCATCGTGGTCCCGAACGTCGACGATGCCGCGCCGCTGGCCGAGCCGGCCCGGGTCGTCGTCGACGACTCCGACGCGGTGCTGCGGCTGGTCGATGCCGAAGGCAAGGTCTACGCCCAGTTCCCGGCCTCGACCGGCAGCCGTCACGACCCGCTGCCGGTCGGCGAGTGGAAGGTCGAAGGTGTCGCCAGCAACCCGACGTTCCATTACAACCCGGACCTGTTCTGGGACGCCGACCCGGGACATGCGAAGGCGGTGCTGCCGCCCGGTCCCAACAACCCGGTCGGCGTGGTCTGGATCGACCTGTCGAAGCCGCATTACGGCATCCACGGCACGCCGGTGCCGGCGAACGTCGGCAAGACCGAATCGCATGGCTGCATCCGCCTGACGAACTGGAGCGCGCGCCGCGTCGCCGATGTCGTCAAGCCCGGAACGACCGTCGTCCTGCAGGAGTGAACGGCCGATGCGCGCGCTGATCCTGCTCGCGACGGCGGCGGTGCTGCTGGTGGCCGCGAACGTGGCGCTGTGGCTGTGGCGCGGCGAGCGCGCGGTCGCCGTGCCGGAACCGGTCCCATCTCCGGCAGCGGTCGCGCAGGACGAAAACGTGGCCCGCGACCTGCAGGCGATCGCGCCACCGGACGTCCGGGCGGCGCCGCTCCCACCGCCCGTCCCCACGGACGCCGCGATCCTGTCCGGCCCGCCGGCATCGCCGGCCGCGCCGTCCGATCCATCGTCCCCGCGACTGATCGTGCCGGTCGCCGGCATCGCGTACGCGCAGCTGTCCGATACCTTCGGCGACGCGCGCGGCGACGAACGGCGGCACGAAGCGCTGGACATCATGGCGGCGGCCGGCACGCCGGTACTGGCGGTGGCCGACGGCACCATCGAAAAGCTGTTCGACAGCGAACGCGGCGGCCTGACGATCTACCAGTTCGAGCCCGGCGGCCGTTACGCGTACTACTACGCGCACCTGCAGGACTACGCGCCCGGCCTGGCCGAAGGCGCGACGGTGCGGCAGGGCCAGGTCATCGGCCATGTCGGCAGCACCGGCAACGCCGATCCCGCCGCGCCGCACCTGCATTTCGCGATCTTCCGCCTGGGACCCGAGCGCCGGTGGTGGGAGGGCGAGCCGGTCAATCCGTATCCGCTGCTGGGCGATACGCCGGTACGTTGATCTGCCGATCTGACGGCCGACGTGCGCGGTGTCCGGATCTGAAGAGACGCGGAGTCGGAGGGGCTCCATCCATGGAGCGGACATAGGGCGGGCCTCGACCCGCCAATCTTGTCGACCGGCCTGGCGGGTCGGGACCCACCCTGCGCGGACCAGGCGCCCAGCGGTCAGGCGGAGAACCGAAGTCGGGCCGTGGCCGTTCGCGGACAGCGCTTCAGCGCAGCAGCGGCTGCAGCGCCGGCCACACGTGGTCGAGGATCGCCGGCTGCGCCTCGACGGTCGGGTGCAGGTTGTCGTCCTGGAAATTGGCGCGATCCTCGGCGACCGGTTCCAGAAGGAACGGCAGCAGCGCGGTGTCGAACAGCTGCGCGAGGTCGCGGTAGTTCTGCTCGAAGCCGGCGGTGTAGTCCGGGCCGAGGTTCGGCGGCATGCGCATGCCGACCAGCAGCACCCGGGCGCCGACGTGCTGCGAGGCGCCGATCATCCGCGCCAGGTTGCGCCGCGCCTCCGCCAGCGGGAGGCCGCGCAGGCCGTCGTTGGCGCCGAGCGCGATGATCACGACGTCCGGCTGGAGGCGCACCACCTCGGTGGCGATCCGCGACGCGCCGCCGGCGCTGGTCTCGCCGGAGATGCTGGCGTTGACGACCCGCCAGCCCGGCGTGGTGGCGTCGAGCTGCTGCTGCAGCAGCGAGACCCAGCCCTGCGCGGCCGCCATGCCGTAGCCGGCGGACAGCGAATCGCCCATGACCAGCAGGGTGTGGGCGGGCGCATCCGCCGGCGGCGTGGACGCCGGCTGCGCCTGCGCCTGTGCTACAACCGACAGCGACAGCAGGCAGGCCACCGCCCAGCGCAGCCAGCGCGGTTGCATCCGGCGCCTGGTGGCCGCAGTTCCCTGGTGCATTCCCGATGTGCGCATCTGTCTCTCCGGTCGTTGCGGTGCCCCGGCGCCGGCGGACCGCTGGGCACGCGCCATGAATCTTCGTTACCGGCCCCCGCCCGCGGGGGCCCCCATGCAGGAAGGACTATGGCCGACGCCACCCCGACACAAGCTGAAACCGACCGCCGCACCGCCCGTCGCGACCATCCCGTGCTCGAGGTGCGGGGCCTCGGCAAGCGGGTCCCGCTGCCGTCGGGCGAACTGACGATCCTTGCCGACGTCGGTTTCACCATCGCGCACGGCGACACCGTGGCGATCGTCGGTGCGTCGGGCTCGGGCAAGAGCACGCTGCTGTCGCTGCTGGCGGGGCTGGACACGCCGAGCAGCGGCACGGTGGTGCTCGATGGCGAGGCGATCTCCGGCCTCGACGAGGACGGCCGGGCGCGCGTGCGTGGCGAGAAGGTCGGCTTCGTGTTCCAGAGCTTCCAGCTGCTGCCGTCGCTGAACGCACTGGAGAACGTAATGCTGCCGCTGGAGCTGCGCGGCGACGCCGACGTCGAGGGACCGGCGCGCGAGGTGCTGGCGCGCGTCGGCCTGGGCGAGCGCCTGCACCACTATCCGCGGCAGTTGTCGGGCGGCGAGCAGCAGCGCGTTGCCTTGGCGCGCGCGTTCGTGACCCGGCCGTCGCTGCTGTTCGCCGACGAACCGACCGGCAACCTCGACACCGCGACCGGGCAGGCGATCATCGAGCTGCTGTTTGCGCTCAACGCCGATGCCGGCACCACGCTGGTGCTGGTCACCCACGACGACCACCTGGCCGAACGCTGCGCGCGCCGGCTGCGCATCGACAGCGGCCGGCTGGTCGCCGACGAGGCCGGCGCATGAGGGTGCCGATGCTCGCGTGGCGCCAGCTGCGCCGCGACTTCGCCGCCGGCGACATCCGCATCCTGTTCGCGGCGCTGGTGCTGGCGGTGGTCGCGGTGACCGCGGTCGGCTTCGTCACCGACCGCGCCGAGCGCGCGCTGGCGATCGAGGCCAACCGCCTGCTCGGCGGCGACGCGGTGGTGCGCGGCGACGCGCCGATCGCAGGCGCGGTCCGCGATGCCGCGACCGCGCCGGGACTGCAGCATGTCGACACCGTCGAGCTCGACAGCATGATCCGGGTCGGCGAGGGCGACGGCGCCAACCTGCGTCTTGGCGACCTGCGCGCGCTCGGCGACGGCTTCCCGCTGCGCGGCAGCTTCCGCATCGTCGGCGCCGATGGCGTCGAACGCGACGCGGCCGCGGTCCCCGAACCCGGCACGCTGTGGATGAGCCGCGCCGGCGCCGACACGCTGGGCGCGGCGGTCGGCGACAGCGTCGGCATCGGCACGCGCACGTTCCGCCTGACCGCGCTGGTGGTGCAGGAGCCCGACGCGTCGATCGACTACTTCAACGTCGCGCCGAAGGTGTTCCTGCACCTGTCGGACCTCGAATCGACCGGGCTGGTGCAGCTCGGCAGCCGCATCCGCTACCGCCTCGTCGTCGCCGGCGACGCGAGCGCGGTCGACCGTTTCGTCGCCACCGCGCGCGGTGCGCTCGGCCGCGGCCAGCGCATCGAGACCATCGGCGACGCGCGCCCGGAAGTGCGCTCCTCGCTCGACCGCGCCGGCCGCTTCCTCGGCCTGGCCGCGCTGGTGTCGGTGATCCTGGCCGCGGTCGCCGTGGCGATGGCGGCGCGCCAGCACAGCGAGCGGCACCTGTCGTCGGTCGCGGTGATGCGCTGCCTCGGCGCGCGGCAGCGCACGCTGGTCGGCATCCACGTCGGCGAACTGCTGCTGCTCGGCGGCATCGCGTGCACGCTCGGCGTCGCACTCGCCTTCGCCCTGCAGTGGGGCGTCGGCCGCTGGCTGGAGGCCGAGCTCGGGCTGTCGATCCCGGCGGCCGGCTGGCTGCCCGCACTGCAGGGCTACGGCGTCGGCCTGGTCGTGCTGATGGCCTTCGGCGCGCCGCCGGTGCTGGCGCTGCGCCGGGTGCCGGCGCTGCGCGTGCTGCGCCGCGACCTCGACGGCACCGAACCCAGCGCCTGGCTGGTCGCGCTGGCCGGGCTCGGCGGCCTCGCGGCGCTGCTGTGGTGGAAGGCCGGCTCGGCGACGCTCGGCGGCGCGATGCTGCTCGGCATCCTGGCGACGTTCGCGGTACTCGCGCTGCTGGCGTGGCTGCTGATCCTGGTCGTGCGCGCGCTGCGCACGCGCCTGCGCGGCAGCCTGCGCTACGGCCTGGCCAACGTCAGCCGGCGCGCCTCGACCAGCATCGCCCAGATCAGCGCGCTCGGCCTCGGCCTGATGGCGCTGCTGCTGCTGACCTTCGTGCGCACCGACCTGCTCGACCGCTGGCAGCTCGCGCTCGGCCAAGAGGCGCCGAACCGCTTCATCGTCAACGTGCAGCCCGACCAGCTGGACGCGGTGCGCGCCTTCATCGCCGGGCAGGGGGTCGACGCCCCGGTGCTGTTCCCGATGGTCCGTGCGCGTCTGGTCGAGCGCAACGGCGAAGCGGTGCGCGGCGACGACTACCTCGGCCGCACCGGCGACGCCGAGCAGGACCGGCAGTCGCAGCGCCGCGCCGAGCGCGAGTTCAACCTGTCGATGCAGACCGACCTGCGCGACGACAACCGCGTCACCGCGGGGACGTTCTGGGGCGCGCGCGTGCCTGCGAGCCCGGAGATCTCGGTCGAGGAGAACTTCGCCAACGACCTGGGCTGGCGGATCGGCGACCGCATCGCCTTCGACATCGCCGGCCAGCGCTTCGAGGCGCCGATCACCAGCCTGCGCAGCGTCGAATGGGAGAGCTTCCGCCCGAACTTCTTCGTCGTCGCATCCCCCGGCGCCCTCGACGGCTATCCGGCCAGCCACATCACCGCGGTGCGGGTGCCGCCGGAAGTGCCGCGCTTCACCGCCGACCTGGTGCGCCAGTTCCCGAACCTGTCGGTGGTCGACATCGACGCGGTGCTGGAGCAGGTGCGCAGCACCGCCGACCAGGTCTCGACCGTGGTCCAGGTGGTGTTCTGGTTCTCGCTGGTCGCCGGCGTGCTGGTGCTGCTGGCCGCGGTCAGCGCCAGCCAGGACGAGCGCCTGCTCGAAGGCGGGGTGATGCGCGTGCTCGGCGGACGCCGCGCGCAGCTGCGCATGGCGCAGGCCTCGGAGTTCGCCGCGATCGGCCTGTTGTCGGGCCTGGTCGCGGCGATCGCCGCCTCGGTGCTGGCCGGCGTCGTCGCGGTGCAGGTCTTCGACCTGCCGTGGCGGCCGAACTGGCTGCTGGCCGTGGTCGGCGGCGGCCTCGGCGTGCTGGTCACCCTGCTGGCCGGGCTGTGGGCCACGCGCCGGGTGCTGGACGCGCCGCCGTCGGTGACGCTGCGGGAGCTGCAGAACTGACGCAGGCGTCACCGCGGCGGACCTGACGGGCGGGACGATCGGCGTGGTGGCCGTCCCGCTCCGCGTTACTCCACCGGATCCTCCGACGTCGCCCCGAACCGCCGCGCGTAGTCGCGTTCGGCGCTGACCCGCAGCACTTCGCCGGTGGCGACGTCCGGCGCGCCGTAGACGGCGTAGACGATGGCGCCGTCCTTGCGGCCGACCGCGTGCAGACGGTAGCGCGACTGGCCGCTGCCGGTTTCCGGCGGGTAGTGGACCGGCGGTTCGCTGCCGTCGAGGTCGAGTTCGTTGTTGTCGATGACGCCGTCGACGAACAGGGCACGGATGGGCATCGCGGTCTCCTTGGGTGGTGGCGGGAAGTCGCCGCCATCGTGCCGGCGCGGATGTTGCCGTGGCATCAACGCGGCGTTGCTGCGCCGCTGTCGCCCTTGCCGGCCGCCCCGTGCCGGTAGAATCCGCGGCTCGTGCCGCCACGGGATGCCCATGTCCGACCCTGCCCTCGATACCCTGTTCCTGCCGCTGGTGCAGGGCCTGCTGCCGTGGCCGCGGGACGGTGCGCTGTTCCTGCGCGCGCGCGCCGGTATCGCCACCACCGGCGGACGCTGGCCGGGGCTGGTCTGCGAACAGAGCTTCCGGCCGCTGCACGAGTCGCTGCAGCGCGCCGGACTGGACGTGCTGCCGGGCGACGAAGGCGACGCCGCGCTGCCGCGCAAGCCGCTGGTGCTGGTGCTGCCGCCGCGCCAGCGCGACGAATCGCGCGCGGTGCTGGCGCGCGCGCTGCAGGCGGTGACGCCCGGCGGCCGGGTGGTCGCCAGCGTGGCCAACGACGAGGGCGCGAAGTCCGCGCAGGCGGACCTGGCGCGGGTCGCCGGCAACGTCGCGTCGCTGTCGAAGCACAAGTGCCGGGTGTTCTGGGCGCAGGCCGGCGACACCGTGGACGGCGCGCTGGTCGACGAGTGGGCGGCGCTGGATGCGCCGCGGCCGATCCTCGGCGGACGCTTCGTCAGCCGGCCCGGCGTGTTCGCCTGGGACCGCATCGATCCCGCGTCGGCCCTGCTCGCCGCGCACCTGCCCGGGACGCTGGCCGGACGCGGCGCCGACCTGGGCGCTGGCTACGGCTTCCTGTCGGCGGAACTGCTGCAGCGTTGCCCCGGCGTGACCGCGCTCGACGTGTACGAGGCCGAGGGCCGCGCGCTGGCACTGGCCCGGCAGAACCTGGACGCGCTCGGCGCGGCCGCCGCCATCGGCTACCACTGGCGCGACGTCACCGCCGGGCTGCCGCAGTCGTACGATTTCATCGTCAGCAATCCGCCGTTCCATGCGCATGGCCGCGAAGGCCGCCCCGACATCGGGCGTGCGTTCATCGCCGCCGCCGCGGCCGCGCTCAGGCCCGGCGGCGCGCTGTGGCTGGTCGCCAACCGGCACCTGCCGTACGAGGAGGTGCTGGACGCGCGCTTCGGCGAGGTGCGCGAGGTCGCGTCCAGCGGCGCGTTCAAGGTGATCCACGCGGTCCGCGCGCGCGGGGCGCCGGCGGGAGCGCGCGCGTGAAGCTGGTCAGGCTGCTGGCCAACCTCGGCTACGGCAGCCGCAAGCAGGTCGCGTGGATGTTCCGCGAGGGCCGGGTCACCGACGCCGCCGGCGAGGTGCTGTACGCCGACGACCGGGTGGGGCACGACGACATCCGCGTCGACGGCGAACCGCTCGATCCGCCGCAGGGCCTGGCCCTGCTGCTGCACAAGCCGGCGGGATATACCTGCTCGAACAAGGACACCGGCCGGCTGGTGTACGACCTGCTGCCGCCACGGTTCCGGCTGCGCGCGCCGGCGCTGTCGAGCGTCGGCCGCCTCGACCGCGACACCAGCGGGCTGCTGCTGTTCACCGACGACGGCCAGCTGCTGCACCGGATCATCTCGCCGAAGGCCGGGCTGCCGAAGGTCTACGAGGCCACGCTGGCCACGCCGCTGCGCGGCGACGAGGCGGCCCTGTTCGCCAGCGGCGCGATGCTACTGGAAGCGGAGGCCACGCCGCTGAAGCCGGCCGTGCTCGAGGTGCTGGCGCCGACCCGCGCGCGGTTGATCATCACCGAGGGCCGCTACCACCAGGTGCGGCGCATGTTCGCCGCGGTCGGCAACCACGTCGAGGCGCTGCACCGCAGCCGGGTCGGCGGGCTGTCGCTGGGCGATCTCGGGGAAGGGCAATGGCGCCGGCTCGATGCGGCGGATCTGGACGCGGTGTTCGCCTAGTGTCGCGACACCAGGCTGCGCGGACACCGGGTCAGAGTTGAACGCCACGGACTCGGCGCCGTCATGCCCGCGCAGGCGGGCATCCAGCGTCTTTCGGACGGGCTGAGCGGCTTGAAGTCACTGGATGCCCGCCTGCGCGGGCATGACGGATCGCGAGTGTCGGGCTTGAATCGGTGCCAGTCGGATCTTCTCAGCCTTCCCAGCGCCGCAGCACCAAGCTGGCGTTGGTGCCGCCGAAGCCGAAGCTGTTCGACAGCGCGGTGCGCAGTTCGGCCGGCCGGCTCTCGCGCACCAGCGGCAGTCCTTCCGCTTCCGGGTCGATCGTGTCGACGTTGATCGAGCCGGCGATGAAGCCGCGCTGCAGCATCAGCAGGCAGAAGATCGCCTCGTGCACGCTGGTCGCGCCCAGCGAGTGGCCGGTCAGCGACTTGGTCGAGGAGAACGGCGGCATCGCGTCGCCGAAGACCGTGCGCATCGCACGCAGTTCGCTGCCGTCGCCGACCGGGGTCGAGGTGCCGTGGGTGTTGACGTAGTCGATGCCGCCGTCGAGCCCATCGAGGGCCATGCGCATGCAGGCGACCGCGCCATCGCCCGACGGCGCGACCATGTCCACGCCGTCGGAACTGGCGCCGAAGCCGACCAGTTCGCCGAGGATCGTCGCGCCGCGCGCCTGCGCGTGCTCCAGGCTCTCGAGCACCAGCGCGCCGCCGCCGCCGGCGATGACGAAGCCGTCGCGGTCGGTGTCGTAGGCGCGCGAGGCGCGTTCGGGGGTGTCGTTGTACCTGCTCGACAGCGCGCCCATGCCGTCGAACAGCATCGCCATGCCCCAGTGCACCTCCTCGCCGCCGCCGGCGAACACCACGTCCTGCAGGCCGGCCCGGATCTGCTGCGCGGCGACGCCGATGCAGTGCGCCGACGTGGCGCAGGCCGAGCAGATCGAGTAGTTCAGCCCCTTGATGGCGAACGCGGTGGCCAGGCACGCGGACACCGTCGAGTTCATCGTGCGCGTGACCTGGTAGGGGCCGACCCGGCGCACGCCCTTCTCGCGCAGGGTGTCGGCCGCGCCGATCAGGTTTTCCGGCGAACCGCCGCCCGAGCCCATGATCAGGCCGGTGCGCGGATGCGAGATCTCCGCCTGCGACAGCCCCGACTGCGCGATCGCGTCCTTCAGGGCGAGATAGGCGAACGCGGCGGCGTCGCCCATGAAGCGCAGCAGCTTGCGGTCGATGGCGGCGTCCAGGTCGACCTGCGGGCGGCCGGACACCTGGCTGCGCAGGCCCATCCGCGCGTAGGACGCGTCGTGGGTGATGCCGGAGGTGCCGTCGCGCAGCGCCGCGGCGACGGTCTCGAGGTCGTTGCCGATGCACGAGACGATGCCCGCGCCGGTGATGACCACGCGCCGGCCGTGCGCGGCGCGGTTCATGCGTCGCCTTCCCGCTTGAACAGGCCCACGCGCAGGTCGGTCGCGGTGTAGATCTCCTGGCCGTCGACCAGCATCCGCGCATCGGCGATGCCGAGGATCAGCCGGCGCCGGATCACCCGCTTGATGTCGATCTCGTAGCGGACCAGCTTCGCGTCCGGGCCCACCTCGCCGGTGAACTTGACCTCGCCCACGCCCAGCGCGCGCCCGCGCCCGGGCAGGTCCTGCCAGGTCAGGTAGAAGCCGACCAGCTGCCACATCGCGTCCAGGCCCAGGCAGCCGGGCATCACCGGATCGCCGTGGAAATGGCACTGGAAGAACCACAGGTCGGGGCGCACGTCGAGTTCGGCGCGGACCTGGCCCAGGCCGTGCGGGCCGCCGTCGTCGTCGATGTGGGTGATGCGGTCGAACATCAGCATCGGCGGCGCGGGCAGGCGGCCGCGGCCGGGTCCGAACAGCGTGCCGTCTCCGGATGCGATCAGTTGCGCGTAGCTGAAGGACGCCTTCATCGGATCGACCACCCGTGCACGCGTGGGGAACGCGTTTGTCCGATTATCGCGGAACGGGCACGGCATTGCCCGTACGCACGGGTACGCTGCGCTCGGGACGACACGGGCTGCGTAATGCGCGCGGGCGATCGGCCGTACCGGCGTCATCCGCGCTATCGATGCGGCCCCGCGGCCAGTGTCAGCCGGTGGACGCCGCCGCGTCCTCGGCGGCATGCGCCAGCATGTCCAGCAGCATGTCGCGCACGTGGGCATCGTCGGTCGCGTACAGCACCCGGCGCTGGCGGCGTTCGCCGCGCACCAGGCGCGCGCCGCGCAGCAGCCGCAGGTGGTGGCTGACCAGCGGCTGCGACGCCCCGGTGCGGCTGGCGATCTCGCCGACGGCGACCGGCCCCTCGACGCAGGCCAGCAGCACCCGCAGGCGGGTCGGGTCGCCGAGCAGCCGGAAGGTCTCGGCGAGGATCGCGATGCGCGCGTCGTCGCCGCCGGTCATCGGGCCGCGCCGTGCGGGGCGGGGCCGCGGTCGTCGTGGACATGGCCGGCGTGCCCGTGCGCATCGCCATCGTCAGCGGTGTGCGCGTGCGCCGCGCCCGGCCCGTCGCCACGCTCCAGCGTGCACTGCGCCTGCGGCGCATGCACGACCTCGACGGTGGTGTGGCCGATCGCGAAACGCCCGGCCAGCGCCTGCTTGACCGCGGGCACCACGCGCGCCGGTTCGGCATCTTCGGCCAACGTGAGTTCCAGCGTCGCCAGCACCTTGCCCGAGGTGATCGACCACACGTGCACGTGGTCGACCGCGGCGACGCCGTCGATCTCCTCGATCAGGTGGGCGCGCAGGGTGCCGATGTCGATGTCCGGCGGCGTGCCCTCCATCAGGATGTGGAAGGCGCCCCGCAGCAGCGACCACGCGCTGCGCAGGATCAGCAGGCAGACCAGCACCGACAGGATCGGGTCGATCGGCATCCAGCCGGTGAAGTGGATCACCAGCGCCGCGACGATCGCCGCGACCGAGCCCAGCAGGTCGCCGAGCACGTGCAGCGTCGCGCCGCGGATGTTGACGTGCGACTGGTCGCCGCGATGCAGGATCCAGAACACCAGGCAGTTGACCAGCAGGCCGACGACCGCGACCGCGAGCATCGGCCCGGCCAGTACTTCGCCGGGGCTGCGCAGGCGCTGGACCGCCTCCCAGACGATCCACGCCACCAGCGCGAACAGGGTCATCGCGTTGACCAGCCCGGCCAGCACCTCGAAACGCATGTAGCCGAAGGTCCTGCGCGCATCCGACGCGCGCCGGCCGATGCGGAAGCCGACCCAGGCCAGCGCCAGCGCCGCGGCGTCGGTCAGCATGTGGCCGGCATCCGCGATCAGTGCCAGCGAGCCCGACAGCACGCCGCCGACCACCTCGACCAGCATGAAGCCCGCGGTCAGCAGGAAGCCGGTCAGGACCACGCGTTCGTTGCGTGCCGACACCGTGGGCGCGTGGCCGTGCGTGCCATGGGCATGGCCGTGGGCGCCGTGGTCGTGGTGTTCGTGCTGGTGGTGTGCGTGGGACATGCGCGGACGGTCCGCTGCCGAGTGATCAAATATATAAACATATGTTTATATTAATTTGAAGCCCGGGTGCACTGCACATCCTCCGGGATGGCCGGATCCGCGTTCGGCCGGCGCGAAACACTCCGCGTGCCCGCGTCGTCCGCCATTCCGGCCTCTTTCTGCGTTCGCGGGGCATTGCGCCCTTTACGGGGGAGCAAACCCGAGGATCGGGGCTATCAGGAGAGGCGAAGCGGTTCAGAATGCGCGCATGGCCGTTTCCCCATCGTCTTCCGTTCCCGCGCGCGCCGCGCCCGCTGCCCCCGTCCACGCACCGACCGTCGGCATCGTCGGCAGCGCCGGCGCCTACGGGCGCTGGCTGCGCCGCTTCTTCGAGGAACGCATGGACCTGCGCGTACTCGGCCACGATCCCGCGGCGCCGGACAGCGACCCGCTGGAGCGCGTGCTCGAAGCGGCCGACGTGCTGGTGTTCGCCGCGCCGATCCGGGTCACCGTCGCGGTCATCGACGCCTGCGTCGCGCGTTCGGGCGGCCGCGAGCGGGGCCGGCTGTGGCTGGACGTGACCTCGCTGAAGCAGGCGCCGGTCGCGGCGATGCTGCGTTCGCGCGCCGAGGTGGCCGGCCTGCATCCGATGGCCGCGCCGCCGAAATCGCCGACCCTCGCCGGGCGCGTGGTCGTGGTCTGCGAGGCGCGCCTGGACCGCTGGCGGCCGTGGCTGCAGCGGATGCTGGCCGCGCTGCAGGGCGAGACCGTGCAGGCCGACGCCGCGCACCACGACCGGGTCATGGCACTGGTGCAGGGGCTGGTGCACGCCGGCCATCTCGGCCAGGCCGGCGTGCTGCAGGCGCAGGCCGCCGACCTCGGCCCGCTGGCGGCGCTGATGCCGTTCCGCTCGGCCTCGTTCGAGCTGGACGCGGCGATGATCGCGCGCATCCTGTCGATGAACCCGGCGATCTACGAGGACATCCAGTTCGGCAACCCGCATGTCGCCGACGTGCTGGGCCAGCTGTCGGCGCGGATCGCGCGGCTGCATGCGCTGGTGCTGCAGGGCGACGACGCGGCGCGCGCCGAGTTCCGGCAGTGGCTGGCGTCGCTGCGCGCGGGCATCGGCGACGACGCGCTGGCGCAGGGCAACTACACCTTCGAGCGGGTCGGTTACCTGCTCGCGGACCTGGCCGGCGAGCGCTTCGTCAGCGTGCACCTGCCGC
Source organism: Proluteimonas luteida (assembly GCF_021191695.1). Taxonomy (GTDB): domain Bacteria; phylum Pseudomonadota; class Gammaproteobacteria; order Xanthomonadales; family Xanthomonadaceae; genus Luteimonas; species Luteimonas luteida. The sequence continues at coordinate 11,945 of NZ_JAIWPT010000024.1, read as the reverse complement.
TGGACCGCCCCGGCTCGCTGCGCGACCTGCTGCACCTGTTCGAGCGCCACGGGGTGAACCTCGGTTCGATCCATTCCTCGCGCACGCTGGCGGGCGAGCTGCACTTCCGCATCGGCCTGCCGGGCGACTGCGATCCACGGGCGCTGGCCGCGGCCGTGGCCGACGTCGATGCCAGCGGGACGGGGCGGGTGATCGAGCGCGGGTAGGCCGGCGCCACGCCGCCGACGGGGCGTTCCCGGGATGACGGCCGCTTCGGGCCGACCTGCGTCTGGCCGCGCCTGATCCGTAGGTCGGCGCCACGCCGCCGACGGGGGCATTCCCGAGGCGTCGGCCGCTTCGGGCCGACCTGCGTCCGACCGCGCCTGACCCGTAGGTCGGCGCTATGCCGCCGACGGGGCGTTCCCGAGGTGTCGGCCGCTTCGGGCCGACCTGCGTCTGGCCGCGCCTGACCCGTAGGTCGGCGCTACGCCGCCGACGGGGCGTTCCCGGGGCGTCGGCCGCTTCGGGCCGACCTACATCCCTGCAGCAGCCGCTCCCAGCCGTCGCGCCCCAGCTTCTCCAGGGTCGCGATGTTGCGTTCCACGATCGCGTCCGGGTCGGGAAAGATGTCCACCGCGCGGCTGATGCTGTCCTCGCGCAGCAGGTGCAGGGTCGGGTACGGCGCGCGGTTGGTGCAGTTGCCGACGTCGTCGGGCGCGGTGCCGGCGAACTGGTAGTGCGGATGGAAGCTGGCGACCTGCAGCTCGCCCTCCAGGCCGAGCGCCTCGACCAGCGCGTCGGCGTCGTCGAGGAAGTCGTTGTAGTCGAGAAAGTCGGCCAGCACCCGCGGATGCACGATCAGCGTGGTGTCGACGGCCTCGGCCGGTGTCTCGCGCAGGTAGGCGAGTTCCTCGCCGAGCTGCAGCAGCAGGTCTTCGGCCGTGGTCGCCTCGCTGAGCACGAAGCGCACCTGGTCCTTGACGTACACCGCCTTGGCGAACGGGCACAGGTTCAGGCCGATCACCGCGCGCTCGAGCCAGCGCCGGGTCGCGGCGATCGGGTCGTCCGCGCCAGCTTCCGGTGGCAGCATCGCGCGGCGCTCAGTCGCGGAAGTTGTCGAACTGCAGCGGCAGTTCGAACTCGGTGGCGCGCAGCAGCGCCATCGCCGCCTGCAGGTCGTCGCGCTTCTTGCCGGTCACGCGCAGCTTGTCGCCGTTGATCTGGCTGTCGACCTTGAGCTTGGCGCCCTTGAGCGTGGTCTGGATCTTCTTCGCCAGGTCGCGCTCGATGCCCTGCTTGACGGTGACCTTCTGCCGCGCGCCGGCCAGATTGGTGTCGATGTCGCCGAACTCCAGGCAGCGGATGTCGATCTTCCGCGCGGCCAGGCGCTGGCGCAGGATCTCGGTCATCTGCTGGATCTGGAACTCGCTGGGCGCGGACTGGGTGATGACCGACTCCTCGCGCTCGAACTTCGCATCGACGCCCTTGAAGTCGAAGCGCGTGGTCAGCTCGCGGTTGGCCTGGTCGACGGCATTGGTCAGTTCGTGGGTGTCGACTTCGGAGACGATGTCGAAGGACGGCATGGCGGGGTTCCTGCGTTGCTGCGTGGAGGCGCGCAGGTTACCGCAGCCGCGCGCCACGCACTGTTCCAGGCGCCGTTGCCGCACCCGCGACGCCCGCGGGTCCACACTATCGGTTTGCCACACGAGGAACCTTCCCCATGCACGCCACGCCCGCCTATGCCGCCGCCGACGCCGCCTCGCCGCTGGCCCCGACCACCATCGAGCGCCGCCCGCCGGGCCCGGCCGAAGTGCTGATCGACATCCTCTACTGCGGCGTCTGCCATTCCGACCTGCACCAGGTCCGCGACGAGTGGGGCGGGGCGATCTTCCCGATGGTGCCGGGGCACGAGATCGTCGGCCGCGTCGCCGAGGTGGGTGGTGCGGTGACGAAGTTCGCGGTCGGCGATGCGGTCGGCGTCGGCTGCTTCGTTGACTCCTGCCGCCACTGCGCGCAGTGCGAGGCCGGCGAGGAGCAGTTCTGCGAACAGGGCATGACCGGCACCTACAACGCGATGGCGCGCGACGGCAGCGGCCCGACCTACGGCGGCTACTCGACCCGCATTACCGTCGACCAGGATTACGTGCTGCGGATCCCCGAGGGGCTGCCGCTCGACGCCGCGGCGCCGCTGCTGTGCGCCGGCATCACCACCTACTCGCCGCTGCGCCACTTCGGGGTCGAGGCGGGCGACGAGGTCGCGGTGGTCGGCCTCGGCGGGCTGGGCCACATGGCGGTCAAGCTGGCCGCGGCGATGGGCGCGCGCGTCACCGTGCTCAGCACCTCGGAGTCCAAGCGCGACGACGCGCTGGCGCTCGGCGCGCACGCGTTCGCCGCGACCCGCGACAAGGCCACGTTCAAGGCGCTGGCGAAGTCCTTCGATTTCATCGTCGACAGCGTGTCCGCGCCGCACGACTACAACGCCTACCTGTCGCTGCTGAAGACCGACGGCACGATGATCCTGCTCGGCATCCCGGAGACGCCGGCGCCGGTCGCCGCGGCGGCGCTGATCATGCAGCGCCGGCGGCTGACCGGCTCGCTGATCGGCGGCATCCGCGAGACCCAGGAGATGCTCGATTTCTGCGCCGGGCACGGCATCGCCGCCGACATCGAGCTGATCGACATCGCCGACATCAATACCGCCTACGCGCGCATGCTCAAGGGCGACGTGCACTACCGCTTCGTCATCGACATCGCCAGCCTGTCGCGCTGAGCCCGTGCGCGCGCCGGGTGCCCGGCGCGCGCGTCCGTGCGAGGATGCGCGGCCCGCCCCAGGCTGCGTACGCATGTCCCGCTCCGCCACATCCCGCAACGATGCCCGCGCCGCCGCATTGTGGATGCTGTTCGCGGTGCTCGCGTTCGCGGGCATGGACGCCGGCATGAAGTGGATCGCCAACGACTATTCGGCGTTCCAGGTGGCGACCTTCCGCAGCCTGGCGACGCTGCCGCTGGTCCTGGCCTGGATCGCGCTGCGCGGCCGCGCCGGCAGCCTGCTGCACGTGCACTGGCCGCTGCACCTGCTGCGCGGCCTGCTCGGGGTCGGCATGATCGCCGGCTTCGTCTACGGCCTGGCACGGATGCCGCTGTCGACCGCGTACGCCATCGTGTTCGTGTCGCCGCTGATGGTCACCGCACTGGCGGTGCCGCTGCTGGGCGAGAAGGTCGGCCCGCGGCGCTGGACCGCGATCGCGCTCGGCGTCGTCGGCGTGCTGGTGGTGCTGCGCCCGACCGGCGAGGGCGTGGCCACGCTCGCCGGCCTGGCCGTGGTCGGCGGCGCGCTGTGCTACGCGGTCGCGTCGATCACCGTGCGCAAGCTGGCCCAGCGCGACAGCCCCGAGGCGCTGGTGTTCTGGTTCCTGGTGCTGATGGCGCTGTTCGCCGGCGCGCTCGCGTGGCCCGACTGGCAGCCGCTGCAGCGCGGGCACTGGTGGGTGCTGGGCCTGATCGGCGTGACCGGCGCGCTCGGGCAGGTCGGGCTGACCCATGCGTTCCGCCTCGGCGAGGCCAGCCAGGTCGCGCCGCTGGAATACACGGCGCTGGTCTGGGTGGTGCTGCTGGACCTCGTGGTCTGGCAGGTGCTGCCCGACGGCATGACCTGGCTGGGCGCGGCGATCATCGTCGCCAGCGGCCTGTACATGTTCCGCCGCGAGCGGGTGTTGGCCAAGGGCGGCGCGCCGGTCGACGGCGAGGTCAAGCGCCTGGATCGCACGCCGCCGCCGTAGCGCGGCAGCCGGCACGGACGGTGCCGGTTGCCGCGCCGTGGCCGGGACGACGACCGCGCGCGCATGCCCGGGCGGGCGTCCCGAGGCGCGGAGAGGCGGCGCATGCCGGCCCTGCTCGCCTTCTGCACGCCGCAACCGGCATGCTGGCGCGATGCCGATCCTGCTGCTGTTCCTCGTCCTGTTGCTCCTGCTGTGCGCCGCGGTACTGCTGTGGCCGCTGGCGCTGTGGAACCGCTATCGCGTCGGCACGTCGCGGCGGCGGCCGCTGCGCTGGCTGACCCGGCTCAACGCGGTCCTGATCCCGGCGTCGACGCTGCTGTTCCTGGGCGCGATGCTGGCGACCAGCCTGCTGGTCGACCATGCCTTCGCCTATGCCGCGATCGGCGTGCTGGCCGGCCTGCTGCTCGGCGGTCTGGGCTGGGCACTGACCCGGGTCGAGCACCAGCCGGGCAACGTCTGGTACACGCCCAACCGCTGGCTGGTGCTGGGGCTGACCCTGGTGGTGGTTGCACGCATCGGCGTGGCGATCTGGCAACTGGTGCAGCGCATGTCCGGCCAGCACGAGGCACTGGCGCAATGGGGCCTGCTCGGCGACCAGGCCAGCCTGTTCGCGGTCGCCGGCCTGGTCCTGGGCTACCACGCCGCCTATGCCTGGTTGCTGCAGCGGCGGCTGGGGCGCTGGCTGCGCTGAGCGGGTGAGAGCATCGCCTGCCTCGCGCGACCGTCGTCGAATGCCCGTGGTGGCGGCGCGGACGCCTGATGCCGCCGTCTGTCGGGTCCGGGCGCCGTTTCCCGTTCCCTGGAGATGGTCCGCAGTGCGCGGACGTCGTCATGGAGCGTTCGAATGCGTGTTGTTCCTTTTCTGTTTCTGGGTTGCGCCCTGGTCTGCGCCGCGTCCGCCACTGCGGTCGCCGGCGGCCAGGTCACCCCGTCCGCTGACGATGCCGCCGGCCAGCGGCGCCTTCCCGTCCTCACCGCCGACGTCGGCGACGCCGCCTCGTTCGGGCGTACGCTGCGCTGGCTTGGCGTGATGCAGGCCGACGTCGCACTCGACCCTGTCTGCGACCCCAGCCTGACCACCAGCGGCACCACCCAGGCCACGCGCTGCGTGGTCGCGCTGCCCGCGCCGCAGACGAGCTATTTCCAGCACGATGCCGTGGTCCGCATCCGCCTGCCGGCCAACGCCAGCCATTCGCTGCTGTGCCCGTGGCTGTCGCCGTATCTGCGTGCGACCTACGCCAATCCGAATCCACCAGGCGGGGCCGCCGTCGTCGGCCGGCTGTCGGTACGCCCGACGTTGACCATCGACAACGCGGCCCTGTCCGCGCCCGGACTGGTGGACCCCAACACCGACGCGCCGCTGGCCGGCCGGCTGACGATCCCGCTGACCGCGACCGAGACCCTGGAGCTGCCGTTGCCGGCCGATACCCGCGTCGTGCGCCACGAGCGCGACTCGTCGGTATGCATCGCCGGCATCTCGCGGCGCCTGCTCACCACGAGCTACGGACTGAGCGCGGCGCAGGCCGACGCGTTCTTCGCCAACCCGATGACGGTCGGCCTGGACATCGGCGGCAGCCTGCAATACATCGAGGACGGCTGGCTCACGTTCGGGTTGCGCCTGATCGGCGACTGAAACCGCCATTGGCGTCCGGGGGAAGGCTGCTTCCGGCGCCGCCTTGCGGATATCGTGCAGGCGATGCCCCACAGGAAACGTCGTCGCCGATCACCGGAAGTTTCGATCGTAGGTCGGGGCAACGCCCCCGACGCCGGGAATTACGGCCCGAGCGCGCAGGCGGGATCCAGCGTCACCTCGTGGATCCGGACGTCGCGCGCGTCGGCCGCGCGGGGCCGACCTACGCAGGATCGGGGTGGCCATCTTCCCCGGACTTCGGAGAAGAACCAAAAAAAGGACCCGCCGAAGCGGGTCCTTCCGGGCACGACTCTGGAGAGAGAGGATCAGAAGCGTGCGCCGATACCCACGCCGACGGTCCACGGATCGAGCTTGAGTTCCTGTCCGGTGTTGGCGCCGGCCTCGCGTACGTCCGCGCGGCTGCGCAGGTAGCGGGCGTCGGCGCGCGCGAACCAGGTCGGGGTGATGTTCATGTCCAGGCCGACGGTGCCGATCGCGCCCTTGGGCGTGGTCAGGCCGACATGGTCGCCACCGGGGTTGAGGTCTTCCCCGCTGATGTTGGAGTGGTGGTAGCCCAGGCCCACGAACGGGCGGAAGGTGTTGTCCGCCTGGCCGAAGTGGTACTGGCCGCTGAGCGCGATCGGCTGCTGCTCGACGGTGCCGATCTTGCCTTCCGGCCCGCGCACGCGGTGGTCGAACTTGTCCAGCGCGCCCCACAGCTCGGCGCTGATGTTGTCGGTGAAGTGGTAGGACACCGAGGCGGTCGGCGTCGGGCCGCCGTCGACCTCGATGCCGTCGTTGCTGCTGTGCTTGGTCGGCTGCAGCAACGTCGCGCCGCCGACGATCGAGACGCGCTTGCCCGACGCGGTGTCGCCGCCGTTCGGGGCGAAGCTGTCCTGGGCGAAGGCCGCCGACGAGACGGCGAAGGTTGCCAGGGTGGCAAGGGCCAGTGCACGCGGGCTCGATTTCAGGATGTTCGACTTCAACATGGGGAGTTCTCCTCTGGGTTCTGCAGCGCCGGCACCGCGGGGGCGGGCCGGCGATCGCGTTGTCGCGCCCGGCGGAGCCGGCGTCGCGACCTTCCTCTGCGGGAAGGCGGGGCCATGCTGGCGAGCGTCGGCTGAATCGCCGGTTTGCGGTTCCTGAAGGCAATCGAACTCTTCACGGCGTCTTCGGGAACCTGCGCACCGCGTTCAGCAGGAAGCCGTTCGCGGCGCGGTTCGTGATGCGTATCGCCGTGGAGGACTGGCTGTACCGCGCACAAATGGCACGGTGGCGAAGGTGCGCGGCCGGGGGGCGACGGGGGGCCGGCGCGCGGTCGCGGACCGCCGCGCCAGACAACAGTTGGCGCGGCGCGGGCAGGGGGCCACAATAGCGGGCCCCGACATGCCCGGAGGGCCGCATGGCCGACCTGAAAGAAGCACGCGTTCCCGACATTGGCGGGTATGACGATGTCCCGGTGATCGAGGTGCTGGTCGCGGTCGGCGATACCGTCGCGGTCGACCAGGGCCTGGTGACGCTGGAATCGGACAAGGCGACGATGGAAGTACCGTCGTCGGTTGCAGGCGTGGTGAAGGAACTGAAGGTCAAGGTCGGCGACACGCTGTCGGAAGGCGGCGTGGTCGCGATCATCGAGAGTGCGGACGCCGGCGCGGACGAGAGCGCCGGTGCGGGCGGGAGCACCGGCGAAGGCGAGGCACAGCCGCCGCGTGCCGAGCCCGAAGCACCGCAGGACGTGCGGCCGGCCGCGGAAACCGGCGCACAGGTGGCGCCGGTCGAGGTGTCGCAGACGCCGGACAACATCGCCCAGGCCTCGATCGACAACAGCCAGGCCGGTGCTCAGGCGGGCAGCGGCCAGCCACCGGTGCGTTTCGACGCCGACGCGATCCTGCCCGACAAGGTGCCCTATGCCAGCCCCGCGGTGCGGCTGTTTGCGCGCGAGCTCGGCGTCGACCTGGCGCAGGTCAAGGGCAGCGCCCGCGCCGGCCGCATCGTCCGCGAGGACGTGCAGCAGTACGTCAAGGGCGTGCTGGCCGGCGGCGCGAAGACGGCGGCCGGTGCGCCTGCGGTGGGCGGTGGCGGCCTGAACCTGCTGCCGTGGCCGAAGGTCGACTTCGCCAAGTTCGGCGAGGTCGAGACCCAGGAACTGGGCCGCATCCAGAAGATCTCCGCGGCCAACCTCGCGCGCAACTGGGCGATGATCCCGCACGTCACCCAGCACGACGATGCCGACATCACCGATCTCGAGGCGCTGCGCGTGCAGCTCAACAAGGAAAACGAGAAGGCCGGCATCAAGCTGACCATGCTCGCGTTCCTGATCAAGGCCTCGGTCGCGGTGCTCAAGCAGTATCCGCGTTTCAACAGCTCGCTCGACGCGGCCGGCGAGACGCTGACGCTGAAGAAGTACTTCCACATCGGTTTCGCCGCCGACACGCCCAACGGCCTGGTGGTGCCGGTGATCCGCGATGCCGACAGGAAGGGCGTCATCGAGATCGCGCAGGAGACCTCGGCGCTGGCGAAGAAGGCGCGCGAGGGCAAGCTCGGCCCGGCCGACATGCAGGGCGGCTGCTTCTCGATCAGCTCGCTGGGCGGCATCGGCGGCACCAGCTTCACGCCGATCGTCAACGCGCCGGAAGTGGCGATCCTCGGCGTGTCGAAGTCGTCGATCAAGCCGGTCTGGGACGGCAAGGCGTTCCAGCCGCGCCTGGTCCTGCCGCTGTCGCTGTCCTACGACCATCGCGTCATCGACGGCGCCGCGGCCGCGCGCTTCGCCGCGACCCTCGCGCAGCTGCTCGGCGACATGCGCCGGGTGCTGCTGTAAGCCCGGGGGCGCCCGGCGTGGGCGAGGCGTCCCCGCGCGAACAGGCGCGCCTGACGGTGCGTCCGGCGGAAGTCGCCGACATCCCGGCGATCGTCGCGCTGTCCGAGCGCGTGTACGGCGTCGACGGCGGCTATACCGTCGAGATGCTGACCGGACAGATCGCGCAGTTCCCGCAGGGCATGTTCGTCGCGATCTACGAGGATGTCGCGGTCGGCTACTGCGCGACGTTCCGCATCGACGAGAAGAGCGCGATGGCGCCGCACCGCTGGCTGGAGATCTCCGGCGGCGGCTATGCGTCGCGGCACCTGTCGACCGGCGACTGGCTGTACGGCATGGAGGTCTGCGTCGACCCGCAGCATCGCGGCCTGCGCATCGGCCGGCGGCTGTACGAACTGCGCAAGCGGCTGTGCCAGGAGCTCGGGCTCAAGGGCATCGTGTTCGGCGGCCGCCTGCCCGGCTTCGCGCGCCGCGCGAAGCGCTACGGCGGTGACGTGCGCGCCTATGTCGACGACGTCCGCGCCGGCCGCATCCGCGACCGCGCGCTGAGCTTCCAGCTGCGCAACGGCTTCGAGCTGATCGGCGTGCTGCCCGGCTACCAGCCGTCCGACCTCGAGTCGCGCGGCTACGCGGCGCACCTGGTCTGGCGCAATCCCAAGATCGATCCCAACGCCAGCACCCGCGGCAGCCAGCGGCCGTTGCCCGATTCGGTACGCGTAGCGACGGTGCAGTACCAGCAGCGGCGCGTGGCCTCGTTCGACGAGTTCGCGACCCAGGTCGAATACTTCGTCGACATCGCCGCCGACTACCGCGCCGATTTCGTGGTGTTCCCGGAACTGTTCACGCTGCAGTTGCTGTCGGTCGAGAACCGGCCGCTGTCGCCGCAGGACTCGATGCTGGCGCTGACCGGCTATACCGAGCGCTTCGCGACGCTGCTCAGCGAGCTGGCGGTGCGCCACAACATCAACATCATCGGCGGCTCGCATCCCACGCGCACCAATGCCGGCGCCGACGCCCAGGTGCGCAACATCTGCTACGTCGCGCTGCGCGACGGTTCGCTGCACACCCGCGACAAGCTGCATCCCACGCCCAACGAACGCACCTGGTGGGGCATCGGCGGCGGCGACAGCGCGCAGGCGATCATCACCGACTGCGGGCCGATCGGGGTGATGATCTGCTACGACAGCGAATTCCCCGAACTCGGCCGCCACCTCGTCGACCAGGGCGCGATGATCCTGTTCGTGCCGTTCTGCACCGATACCCGCGAGGGCTACCTGCGGGTGCGCTACTGCTCGCAGGCGCGCGCGATCGAGAACCAGTGCTACGTGGTGCTGTCGGGCAACGTCGGCAACCTGCCGGGCGTCAACAACTTCGACATCCAGTACGCGCAGAGCTGCATCCTGACGCCGAGCGATTTCCCGTTCGCGCGCGACGGCATCGCCGCCGACACCACGCCGAACGTCGAGCAGGTGGCCTTCGCCGACCTGCGCCTCAACGACCTGACCGTTGCCCGCAACGACGGCACGGTACAGAACCTCAACGATCGCCGCCACGATCTCTACTCGCTGACCTGGGCCCGGCGCCCGGCGTCGCGCGTGGCGGCCCCCGATCCGACGCAACCCCCGGAGAACCCGTGATGGCCAAGACCCTCGAAGTGAAAGTCCCCGACATTGGCGGCTACGACGACGTGCCGGTGATCGAGGTGCTGGTCGCGGTCGGCGATACCGTCGCGGTCGACCAGGGCCTGGTGACGCTGGAATCGGACAAGGCGACGATGGAAGTGCCGTCGTCGGCTGCAGGCGTGGTGAAGGAACTGAAGGTCAAGGTCGGCGACACGCTGTCGGAAGGCAGTGTGGTCGCGATCGTGGAGAGCGGTGATGCCAAGGATGCGGCGACCGAATCACCTCTCCCGCCTGCGGGAGAGGTCGACGCGCAGCGCGCGTCGGGTGAGGGCAAAGGCGACAAAGCGTCCCCACCCCAATCCTCCCCCGCGAGCGGGGGAGGGAGCAAAGGCGACGCCCCCGGCAGCAACCCCCCCGTCACCCGCTCGCACCGTGCACCCGCCGAGCCGGAACCGGTCAAGGCCTCGCCGTCGACCGGCCGCAAGGCCGACGTCGAATGCCGCATCGTCGTGCTCGGCTCCGGTCCCGGCGGCTACACCGCGGCGTTCCGCGCCGCCGACCTTGGCCTGGATACCGTGCTGATCGAGCGCTATGCCACGCTCGGCGGCGTCTGCCTCAATGTCGGCTGCATTCCGTCGAAGGCGCTGCTGCATGCCGCCGAGGTCATCGACCAGGCCAGGCATGCGTCCGATTACGGCGTCGAGTTCGGCGCGCCGACGATCGCGCTCGACAAGCTGCGCGCCTACAAGGAGAAGGTCGTCGGCCAGCTGACCAAGGGCCTGGCCGGCATGGCCAAGCAGCGCAAGGTCCGCGTGGTCACCGGTACCGGCCAGTTCGTGTCGGCGAACGAGATCGAGGTGACCGGCGACGACGGCAAGACCACGCTGGTCCGTTTCGAGCAGTGCGTCATCGCCGCCGGCTCGCAGGCGCTGAAGCTTCCCGGCTTCCCGTGGGACGACCCACGGGTCATGGATTCGACCGACGCGCTGGAACTGGCCGAGACGCCGGACAAGCTGCTGGTCGTCGGTGGCGGCATCATCGGCCTGGAGATGGCGACGGTCTACCACGCGCTCGGCGCCGAGGTCACCGTCGTCGAACTCGCCGACCAGCTGATGCCCGGCGCCGACAAGGACCTGGTCAAGCCGCTGGCCGACCGGCTGAAGAAGCAGGGCGTGTCGGTGCACCTGAAGACCAAGGTGGTCGAGGCCAAGGCGGACTCGAGCGGCATCGTCGTCACGTTCGACGGCGACAGCATTCCCGACACCAAGCTCTTTGATCGCGTGCTGGTCGCCGTCGGCCGCACGCCCAACGGCGCGAAGATCGGCGCGGGCAACGCCGGCGTGCGGGTCGGCGAGCGCGGTTTCATCGCCGTCGATGCGCAGATGCGCACCAACGTGCCGCACATCTTCGCGATCGGCGACCTCGTCGGCCAGCCGATGCTGGCGCACAAGGCCACGCACGAGGGCAAGCTGGCCGCGGAAGTCGCCGCAGGAGAGAAGAAGGAGTGGGTCGCGCGGGTGATCCCGTCGGTCGCCTACACCGATCCGGAGATCGCGTGGGTCGGCATCACCGAGACCGAGGCCAAGGCCAAGGGCCTGAAGGTCGGCGTCGGCAAGTTCCCGTGGGCCGCCAGCGGCCGCGCGATCGGCATCGGCCGCACCGAGGGCTTCACCAAGCTGATCTTCGACGAGGCCACGCACCGCATCGTCGGCGCCGGCATCGTGGGCGTGCATGCCGGCGACCTGATCGCCGAGGCCGCGCTGGCGATCGAGATGGGCGCCGAGGTCGCCGACATCGGCCACACCATCCACCCGCATCCCACGCTCAGCGAATCGGTGGCGATGGCCGCCGAGGTCTACGACGGCACCATCACCGACCTCTACATCCCGAAGAAGAAATAGGTTCTTCGCCCGGCCGAGAGGCTGCGAGTCAATCGCCGGAGGTAGGGCGGGTCCCGACCCGCCACGCCGGGCGACACAATGGCGGGTCGAGACCCGCCCTTGTGTCTTGGAGTCAGCCCTGATCAGGCAGACTCTCCCGGTGATCCGGGAGGTTCCGACGATGCCGTACCCGCCCTGAAGCCATCGAGCTTGTTGCGTAGATTCGGCACGTCGGAA
>NZ_JAIWPT010000023.1 GCF_021191695.1 Proluteimonas luteida | reverse complement strand
CCCGGCAAGGTCATCGTCTGCGCCGTCATGCGCAAGCTCCTCCACCTGGTCTGGGGCGTCCTGCGTTCGGGCAAGCCATTCGATCCCCAACACGCCATTGCATAGGCCGCCGCAAGACGGTATCTACACGTGACCGGCTCGTGTATCGCGCGCCAGACGTAGGTCGGGGCAACGCCCCCGACGCCAGAATCCCCGATCAGGCCGCATCGGGTGCCCCCGGCACCCGTGAATCCGGACGCCGCCCGCGTCGGCCGCGTAGGGCCGACCTACGCAAGGTCGAACGGTCGTCTTTCGCGGACTGGACAAACCGTCTGGAACGGTTTTTGACATCGCACCGGCGAAGGCCCGGAGGGCGATGGACGGTGGAAGAAGCAGGCAGGCAAGGATGTGCGCCCGGTATTCCCCTCGCCCAGGGCCGGCGCACGCATGGACAACATCAACAGCAGCTGGGAAGAGCTGTGCGCATCGGCCGAGCTGGCCAACTTCCGCTTCCACGACCAGCGCCACTCGTTCGCGTCGCGCCTGGTGATGGCCGGCGTGGACTTGAACCCCATGCGCGAGCTGCTGGGGCACTCCGACATCCGCATGACGCTGCGGTATGCGCACCTGGCGCCAGACAAGCTGTCCGAGGCCGTCGCCAAGTTGATCGCGTGAACTGTCCCATTCAGTCCCAAGTAGTACCAGATAGTGATATCATTTCCAGCGATGAAGGCCAGGCACGCACGGACGCTGAAATCCATCTTCCACCGGCCAGTGCTGGGCACGATCCGGTGGGCCGATATCGAGGCTCTGCTGTTGGCTTTGGGTGCTGAGCGTGAGGAGCGCGAAGGATCCCGCGTGGCCTTCATCTGGAAGGAACAGGTTTACGTGTTCCATCGCCCGCATCCCAAGCCGGTGACGGACAAAGGTGCCGTGGCAAGTGTGAAGCGAATATTGCAAGCGAATGGAGTGACCCCATGAACAAGTCCAATGTGTTGAAGATCGACGGCCATCCGGCTGTGATTTCCTACGACCCTGACATCGAGATGTTCCGTGGCGAGTTCGTTGGCTTGAACGGCGGCGCGGACTTCTACGCTACCAACGTGCGCGATCTGAAGGCCGAAGGCACACGCTCCTTGCGTGAGTTTCTGGCCGTGTGCAAGGAGCGAGGCATCGCGCCGGAGAAGAAGTTCTCGGGCACGTTCGCTGTACGTGTGGGCAAGAAAAAGCATGAAGCCCTGGCCATCACCGCAGCAGCCCGTGGCGTCAGCATGAATGCCTTGATCGATCAAGCCATCGAGCATGAGCTGGCCTGCGCCTGACTCAACGACACGTGCCTGACACAACAAACCCCGCGTCACGATCAACGGCTGGATCTTCTCCCACTGATCGATCAGCACTCGCCGACGAAGGCTGGTTCGTACCGGACGACCAGCCCTGACCGGCGAGGCGGTCTCCCAGAAATCAGGGGGTAGCCTCGCCGAGCCGGGCGAGCAGCCGGTCCGGCACGCGCCACGGGTGCACGCGATGGGTCAGCGCCAGCGCCTTGCCGTGCAGCGCCATCTGTTCCGCACTGAACAACTGCGCGCGCAACGGCGCCTCCACGTCCAGCGTCGCCGAATCCGCGGAGCGTTGCGAACGCGCGAACAGGCCGCGCAGCCGCGGCCAGCGGCGGGACATCCTCGACGAGGCGGCCATTGAGGGGTCCTGTCAGGCCGAACGCCTGTGTTGCGTCAGCATCGCACTGTGCGCTGGCGATGCGCGTGACGATGCGGCGCCGGCCTCTCACAGGGTTCCGTCCAGATGGGCGCCGAATGATGCGCAGGGCGGGTCCCGACCCGCCAATCGCGTCGACCGACTGCGCGCCGCTGGCGTGCCAGAGGCAGAGATTCAAGGGATGCTGGGTCTCCGCGCGTTCGGCGGGAAGACGGAGGTCTACGCCAAGTACCGGCCGGACCATCTCGGCGAGGCAGTCGGAGTGATCGATTCCTACATGCAGCGCATGCGTGTTACTTGCGTGCCAGGACTGCTGATTCTTGCCAATCAATCCGGCGCAAATGCCTGATTTGATTGGTGGGCGGTACAGGGTTCGAACCTGTGACCCCTACCATGTCAAGGTAGTGCTCTACCGCTGAGCTAACCGCCCGAAGGGTGCGCATCATACACCGGATTCGGGCGCTGGCGAATACCCCCTTGCAACTTCGTCAGCCTGCCAGGCTGGCCGCCTTGATCTCGCGGATCTGGTCGCGGATCCGGCCCGCCTCCTCGAACTCCAGGTCGCGGGCGTGCTGGTACATCTGCTGCTCCAGCGTCTTGAGCCGCGCGGCCAGCTTTTCCGGCGGCAGCGACGCATAGTCCTCGGCCGGCTCGGCCACCGCCTTGCGGGTCCTGCCCCGGCCGCGCTTCTCCAGTTCCGGCTCGGCGCGCGCGCCCTCCATGATGTCGACGATCGCGCGCGCCACCGACTTCGGCGTGATGCCGTGCTCGGCGTTGTATTCGACCTGCTTCTGCCGGCGCCGGCCGGTCTCGTCGAGCGCGACCTGCATCGAGTTGGTGATGCGGTCGGCGTACAGGATCGCCTTGCCGCGCAGGTTGCGCGCGGCGCGGCCGATGGTCTGGATCAGCGAACCGCTCGACCGCAGGAAGCCCTCCTTGTCGGCATCGAGGATCGCCACCAGCGACACCTCCGGCATGTCCAGGCCCTCGCGCAGCAGGTTGATGCCGACCAGCACGTCGAACTTGCCCAGGCGCAGGTCGCGGATGATCTCCACGCGCTCGACCGTGTCGACATCCGAATGCAGGTAGCGCACCTTGACGTCGTGCTCGCCGAGGTACTCGGTCAGGTTCTCGGCCATGCGCTTGGTCAGCACGGTGATCAGCACGCGGTCGCCCATCGCCACGCGCGCATTGATCTCGCCGAGCACGTCGTCGACCTGGGTCGCGACCGGGCGGATCTCGACCTCCGGGTCGATCAGCCCGGTCGGGCGCACCACCAGCTCGGCCACCTGCCCATCGGCCTTCTCCAGCTCGTACTTGCCGGGCGTGGCCGAGACGAAGATCGCGCGCGGCGAGCGCCCTTCCCACTCCTCGAACTTCAGCGGCCGGTTGTCCATCGCCGACGGCAGCCGGAAGCCGAAGTTGACCAGCGTCTCCTTGCGCGAGCGGTCGCCCTTGTACATCGCGCCGATCTGCGGAACGGTCACGTGCGACTCGTCGACGACCAGCAGCGCGTCGGGCGGCAGGTAGTCGAACAGGCAGGGCGGCGCCTCGCCCGGCATGCGCCCGGTCAGGTGCCGCGAGTAGTTCTCCACGCCGTTGCAGTAGCCGACCTCGGCCATCATCTCCAGGTCGAACTGGGTGCGCTGCTGCAGCCGCTGCGCCTCGACCAGCTTGTTCTCGGCGTAGAACTGCTCCAGCCGCTGCGGCAGCTCGGCCTTGATCGCCTCGATCGCTTCCAGCGTCGTGCGCCGTGTGGTCACGTAGTGCGACTTCGGATAGAGGGTGTAGCGCTGCAGGCTGCGCCGGGTCTCGCCGGTCAGCGGATCGAACTGGGTGATGCGCTCGATCTCGCCGTCGAACAGCTCGATGCGCAGCGCCTCCATCTCCGATTCCGCCGGATGGATGTCGATGACCTCGCCGCGCACGCGATAGGTGCCGCGGCGCAGCTCGGTGTCGTTGCGCGTGTACTGCATCTCGGTCAGCCGGCGGATCAGCTCGCGCTGGTCGATGCGCTCGCCGCGCACCATGTGCAACACCATGCGGAAGTACTCGTTCGGGTCGCCCAGGCCGTAGATCGCCGACACCGAGCACACCACGATCGCGTCGCGCCGCTCCAGCAGCGCCTTGGTCGCCGACAGCCGCATCTGCTCGATGTGCTCGTTGATCGAGCTGTCCTTCTCGATGTAGGTATCCGATGCCGGCACGTAGGCCTCGGGCTGGTAGTAATCGTAGTAGCTGACAAAGTACTCGACCGCGTTGTGCGGGAAGAACGACTTGAACTCGCCGTAGAGCTGCGCGGCCAGGGTCTTGTTCGGCGCCATCACCAGCGTGGGTTTCTGCACCTGCTGGATCACGTTGGCGATGGTGTAGGTCTTGCCCGAGCCGGTGACGCCCAGCAGCGTCTGGTGCGCCAGCCCGGCCTCGAAACCGTCGACCAGCTGCGCGATCGCACGTGGCTGGTCGCCGGCCGGCTGGTACGGCGCGACGAGCTGGAAACCGGCGGGTTGGGTGGCGTCGTTCATGGCGGCAGGGGGGGTCGGGGGAATCGGAGAGATGGGGGCGGGAGGGGGCAACGGCAACCAGTCCGACCCCGCCCGGGCCGGATTCCGACGATAGCAGCCGGAAATTTCCGACGTGGTGATGCACGGACAACCGAGTGCCCGGCCCGCGCGATCCACGCATGCTGATGCCCCCAACAAGGCAGGAGGCCGGCATGCGCAGGACATCGGGATTCACGCTGATCGAGCTGATGATTGCGCTCGCCATCGCGGCCATCACCCTGACCATCGGCATGCCGGCGTTCAGCGCCGCGATCGAGCGCAACCGCGTCCAGACCGCGCTGCACCTGGTCAGCGCCGACCTCGCGATGGCCCGCAGCACCGCCGTCATGCGCCGCGACCAGGTCGTCGTCTGCCCCAGGACACCAGACGCCCGCTGCCGCGACGACATGGACTGGAGCTTTGGGTGGATCGTGTTCACCGACAGCGACGGCAACCGCCAGCCGGACCAGCCCGGCGACCTGCTGCGCGTCTCCGATCCGCCAGCCGGCGCCAGCAATGGCGCGCTGCAGCTCAGCGCCACCCGCAAGTTCCTGCGCTACCAGCGCGACGGTCGCAGCGCCGGCACCAACCTGACCGTCCGCGTCTGCGCGGGCGGCAAGCTGAACGGAGAAGTGGTCGTCAACAACCTCGGACGCGTGCGCAGCCAACGTCACGCCGCGCCGCCGCCCTGCCCCGCCTGAGCAACCGCGCCGCCGCGGCCATCCCGCAAAGGATGCTTGACCCCCGGACGGAAGCCACTAAAATGGCCGTCCCCAGCCCGAATAGCTCAGCCGGTTAGAGCACTTGACTGTTAATCAGGGGGTCGTTGGTTCGAGTCCAACTTCGGGCGCCAGATACGAAAAAGGCCCGCATCGGAAGATGCGGGCCTTTTGTTTTGTCTTTACCTAGCCCAGAGTTTGGGAAGGGACCGACTAGACAGCCTTCTAGAAGCACCCAATGCTGCTTCACCTCTACCCTGCCTGTCTCCCGCCGCAGTTCACCAACACTCGGCGAGATTGCCCTTGCTGTTGCCCTTGCGGCCCGCCTGATCCAACGAAAGATCACCACAGCGGTCCCTCTCCTGATCCCCGTTGGGCGTTGCGACGATCTTGAACGTACTCTGTGTGGGATCCTCGTCGAAATCCAGTCCGTACCAGGCCGTGCTCCCATCCTCGCGCGGCGACTGATCGGATGGCAGCACAAAGCTCTCATAGCTGTTGTTCACCGTATGATGCCGCTCGGCCATCTGTGCGTACTCGAGCAGATCGGCTTTCGCCTGTGCACGCCTGGATTTACGAACGTGCTCCTGATACGAGGGATACGCGATCGCTGCAAGGATCGCGACGATCGCCACAACAATCATCAACTCGATCAGGGTAAAGCCGGCCGCAACCCCGCCACGCGCCGACTTCACCACTCCCGGACCACCCGCCTGGACTTTCATTGGATCACCTCACCTGACGCCAGGATTGCCTGCCACAAGGCCTTGGCATGAACAGGGGCTCTGCGCCGACCGCACGCAGCACCAGCGTGCACTTGGACAGTTCGAGACGACGATCCACGTCGCAGTCCGGATGGGCAGGATCACAGGGCACGACAGGTGGGACGAAGATGTTTGAAGTCCTGGTAGGCGGACCCGTCTCGTCCTCCGGATTGAGCGGGATCGCACCGCAATCACCGGTACAGACCGCGTCCTCCCCGGAACCAGCGCCTTCCGGCGTCAAGCTGACGCCCGCCATGCCACCGCCACCAGTCAAAACATTGAGGCCATACAACCAGTTCACGCCGCCTCCTGAGCCGCAGACGCTCAATGTCGGTTCGTATGTCGTGAAGAACACCTTGCCGTTCTGCAGCGTCGGCGTACCGATGAATCGCTCGCCGGACAGCGTTGCATCAGGGAAGAGATCCACGTACCAACCACGGTGCGTCACGTAACTGACGGCGCCGCGAGTGACATCACGCGTCCTGTGCCCGGAGCTGTTGACTCCCGTTGTCACGGCCTGTCCCCTCAACGCATTCCGCCCGTTGTCGATCCTCGTACTGCACGGCACCGTGGCATTCGCCGGACAGTTGTCCCAGATCCCGTACAGGCTCTGGACTTCGTTGACCGCGTTGTCACCGACCGCGAAGTAGCGCCCCGTCCCAAAGAAGAGGCTGACACCACCACCGGGCCCGCTGGCTACTTCGATTCCGCCGGTGATGGGTTGCGCTACATCATTCCGGCTCGCGGTAAACAACGGCGCACCATTGAATGCGACTGCCCATCCGGTCGGTGTAGACGCAGACAAGTCGAACTTCCACAGATTACCCTGGAGATCTCCGCCATAGACGGTATCCACAAGGCCGTCGCCGTTATTGAAGGCGATGGGCGCAACATTCATCAGGCCGTTGCTGGCGCTGTAGGAACTGAGGCTCGGCCGCAAACGTGCCAAGACCTCGCCGGTCCAAGCATCCGCGACATAGAGTACCGGGAAGCCTGATGCCGAGTTCGGACCGTTCCCGAACAGCGCGACCCATCTCGGCCTGCCGCCGACTTCGACCGGAACAATGAGCGGTTTGCCGAGAACGTAGCCCAGGTCCGGCTCGTTGCCGCCGGTGATCTCCCAGCGCACGTCGTCCTTGTCGAAGTTCTCGGGATCGCTCACGTCAAGGGCGAACACCGAACTTCCGTTTTGGTCGCCGGCGTCTACCGGCCCGCCTGCACCAGTGCTACCCACCAGCAGCGTCTTCCAGCCTCCTGTCTCGTTGGTGGCGATGTCCGAAACAGTGATGCCGCCATCAACATAATATCGATGCTGGTAATTCGGGTTGGCAAGCTCAAAAAGATGACCGCGGGCACCTGCGGGGATGAATCCGAACAGCTCACCGCCACCACCAGTGTCCCGGGCATCGAACGCATGCAGCATCCCATCGTTCGCACCGACATAAACAACCGGACTACGATTCTCGGCCTTGAGCTGGAGATACTCCTGATAGCTCGTGCCAAGCGCGAGCTTCCATTCCGTTGCGGAGAATGATTTCCAGATGGAATAGCCAAAATCGTCATTCGGCTGGAAGATCTCCGGCGTCGAATTCACGATATCGCCGAGCTTCGAATTCCGATCCCTGAATGGCCCGCCATTCCCCTGCTCGTACTGGCTACTGCCTGCAATATAGGAAACAAGGTTTTCCCCGCTTGCCGCCGCCCCCGTAAACCAGACCGGCACAGGTGAAGGAATTCCAAGTGCAGCTCCTCGGGCGGCATCATCGTTCCCGAGCGCGAGGTAGCTGAACGTGTCGGCGGCAACTGGCTCATCGACCTCGCCACTCGCCTCATGCCGTGTGGGCGCGATCGTCACCACGATGTTCCGGTCCACAGGGTCACGCGCCCCCAGAGCGGTCGCGGCATTCCACAGTACCGTACCGCGCGTGCCGTCGGCACCGACCCGTACTCCTAGCACGTTGCCCGACCAGTAGTTGTCTTCGGACGTCGGCGGAGTGAAGCTGGTTTCGACAGTAAACGACCCTGCGTTGATGCGGGCTCCCGCACCACCACCACCGGTCGGACCTCCTGCCCCAGCCGCTTCCTCGAAGATGCGTTCCAACTCCTCCCGCAGCTTGGAGGGATCACGCGCAAAGAAATAGTTGTCCGGCTGACCGGTCTCCCTGGAATCCCATTCACCCGGATCAGGAATGCCATTGCCATTCCTGTCGTTGAACCCGCCATACTTGGCGGCATACCAAAGTGGGCTTTCCAAGGAACCGGCATCACTGGACCCCGCCGTGAACTTCATGACCTTGGGCTTGTCCCAGTCGCCGGGTGGATTTGCCTGATTGGTCAGGATGGAGTTATCGCTACTGCCTGGCCTACGCGCGAGCCTGTAAACACCATCATTATTGGAGCCAGTCACCGCAAAGCCCGTCAACATCGCATTGCCGGCATAGGCCGACAGGTTCTCGATTCTGACAAGCACCTCGTTGGCGCCGACAGTTGGACTGCCGCTCGCACCGCAGACAGAGGAGTCGGAGCGCCAGCAGATGTCCTTACCGCTGTAACCAGCGTTGTTCCGTGGATTGGTATCTGCGTTGCACGCGGAACCCACGCAGTAAGTCAGCATGGCAACGACGTCATTGTCATGATCATTGCCCCACAGCGAATCCTCCCAGACGAGAGAGAAACTGCCGGCAACGGCATTTCCATTGGCGTCGTAAACCAGGTCACGACCGTACACATGCCCGGGTGAAACTGCCGCTTCTTTCGCACCCACGCCAACCGAGCCAAGTGCACAGGTTCTCCAACCGGCATCCGTGATCGCTGCCGAACCCGAAGCATTCGCCTGACACAGAGGAGCGAGCGAAATCGTTCGCCCTCCCACCGGAACGTCGAACTTGGGCAGGTTGTCGGCCAATGCCACGGCATAGGTGTTCACCGTATTGAGATGGCTTGAGGGCTTGCCCTGCAAACCCGGGCGAAGATCAGTCGTCCTTGCCTTATAGGCCATGCCCGACACCAGATAGCTGCCCTCGAGCGAAGGGATATCCGGACAGATGCCACGGACATCCGCCAGACCGGAGACATTTTCAGCAGAGCAGACATCCTCATGCGTATTCAAGGATGCATGCAAGGGCGTGGCGCCCACACGTCCAACGAGGTAGCTTCCGGAAACGCCTTCCGCGACACCGACTGCATTGGTTGCCGCATCCACACTGCCGATCCGTGGAATGCTGGGAATCTCGTCACTGTCGAACGACGGCAGACCCGATGACATCACCAGAATGTTGCATGTCGCACAGTAGGAGTTGCCGCCGCTGGCAGGATCTCGATACGGATCCAACCAATTCGGCTTGGGCAGCCCAGAAAGATCGGACCCGGCATTGAATCCGGACGTTGCACTCGATTCACCAGCAATATAGCGCAGCGCTTCAGCGTACATCTCGGCGATGGGATTTCCCCATGCGCTGCAATCATCGTTTCCAGTGCCCGGATTATTCAAACTCCGGCTGCGGCCCTGCCCTTGACGGTTGAGGATACCCCAATCATTGCAATCACCCCACTTTGAATCGGAAGTCCAACCATTCCATTGCGTCAACCGGAACCTGTCGAGCGTATTGATAATGCCTTCGTCGCCGCTGTTCTGATTGCACAGCTGGCCGGTCGCGAGATTGATCTCGTTGCCGGCACTACAGCCTGTTCCATTCCCGGAAAAACGACTGATGTTGCTGCGCAACACGCCGCCACTGCGGGGATTCGAATAACTTCCGCTGACCATGCCGAAACGCAGGCGGCCGTTCTCACCGTAAGACTGCAACAAACCTGCTGGCTTATAGCGTGTGGTCGTACCATTGCTGTACGGTCGGCAGAAATCTTCCCGCAAATTTTCTGCGACACCCGCGTCGCAGACTTCCACCCTGACAGTGTAGGAAGTGGCCGATCCCGGAGTATCCGAGTTGTGATTGGTACGACACTGATAGAGCGCTGTCGCAGCCCATTCCGACCAGTTGCCACCAGCCTGCCGGAAAACGGGTGGCTCGTCCGCGTTATTGCTGTGTGACGAATTACAGAAAGACTGCGTTCCGCTCAGGGGCGTGAACTCATTGATATCGCCGCCATCGTAGACTTTCACCCACGCATGCAGGTCGTTCGGGATATGCGCCCGCTCGAGCACGGTCCTTCCAGGCTCGTCCACGATGCGCTTCCCGCCGTAGAGCACATAACGCAGGATATCCAGGCGACTCATCGTCACCCAATTGAGGAAGTTCCCGCTCCACTGCTGTCCATTGCAGCTGTGCCCGTTCGCTCCAACTGCAACAGCTACAGCCTTGAACTGCGAATTAGAGTACGAATAGCAAAGCTTGGAATCGAAATATCCCGAGTAAGCGAACGTGTCCTGATATGTCGTATCCAGACGGCCGTCGCCATCCAAATCGCTGTAGTCCGAATAAGCTTTGGTGAAGAGGCGCTCATCCCGCGACATCACCATCATCATCAACGGCGGCACCTGGTCCCCCAGGTACAACGGCGTCTGGGAAATCACGTAGTCGCCGGGTGCCGCATCAAGCACCGCACCCCGCCCCAGGAACAGGCCCGTGCCGGCGGCCGCAATGAGGGTGAAGCGCAACCAGAGTGGAATATTCATGACGTTCCTTCTGTCCCTTACGGGATGAAGATGGTGTTGATGACTGCAGTCGCGGCATTGTCGGAATCCCCGTCGGATCCGAGCGCACTGACTTCGTAGATGTTGCCGGTTTCTTCGTTCAACCTCTCGCCGATACGTAGGCTGCTCGAGGTAAAACATCTGTCCACACGGCGCGTGTACGTTGTCCCGGAAGCGTTGGATGTCAAATCATCCGCCCACGTCAAGGGATCGAAGCTGGTGACGCAGTCCTCCCGATCCGCGGCGAATGTCCCGCTTGCCGACAAGGTGCTGCGAATGCTCTCTTCGACATCGCGAGCACTGGATTCCGCGTTCTGGAATGCGATATTCACCGCGCGATAGTTGGACGCCATGCGTTCCTGCAGAGTCGCGACCTGCATGCCGACAATTCCGATCAACGCCAACAGGATGAGCATGATCAGCGCCACGTACAACGCAGCGCCCTTCTCGCGACGAAAAGAAGGATTGCGACAGAGCGGACGCATGTTCATTTCATCAGTTTCCATACAGGCGGTTCCGGACCGCGACTGTGGTCTGGTAGACAGCGCGAAGACGCCCATCATCGGGCTGCGTGATCGTGACGCCCAGCGAAACATGCTCACGGCCAACTTCTGGTTGCGAAGCGGTGGCACGATCACTGACGCCAAGCAGCCCGATCTGTACCAAGCCCAATCGCCTCCAGTTGTCCGCAGTATCATCAGCGCCACTCAATGCGACCATCTGCCTGTCGATATAACCGGTCGGAGGCTTACTCGAATCCATTTCCCGGTCAAATCCATACAGGAGCTGCATGTTCTCGATGCCTTCGACCATTTCCTCTGCAGCGCCATAGGCGCCAGCAGCACCCGGAGTGACGCCGTAGCGGACCCGATAGAGCGAAGTACCGCCGCGGCCATTGAAACCGACAAAGTAAACAAGACTTTCAGCGCGATAGAGCACCGCTTGGCCCGGTGTAAAAACCGCTGTGAAGTCCACCGCGTTCAGTGGCGCCGCGCCCGCCGTCGAGATGTTGCCCGGTCCGGTAGTGCTGGCCTGAAACACGGTCGCCCCCAGACAATCGGCAACGCCAAAAAGCCCTGGATTGTCGACACCGCTGCGCAGGACGTTCCAGCGCGAACCATCAAAGGCAAATGAAGGCCTCTCCCCTGCGCCTCCGATCGACGTCACCGGTACGCCTTCTGGCGCCAGGTATCGCAGAACCAGAATATCGCTGCCCGGGACGCGATTTGCAGTCGCAGCAGCGACCGGGCTGCCAGCGCTCAATCCAGCCCAGCCGCTTGCAGGGGCAGCGGCACCAATCGCAGGCAACGTCAAAGCCTCCCCTGGCGCAGTATCTTCGGCCTCATACCCCTGGATCGAGATATCGAATCGCAAGGGATCCACAGCCGCCGCCGGAGATGAAGCGAAAGTAGTGGTGATTCCGGCAGGATCCGCGAGCGAATGCGACTGATCGTTGACACAGCCGAAATGCCCAGCCATGCGTGTATCGCGCTGCAGGAAATCAATGGCGAAGCGACCATTCTCCTGCACGCGCGACATACCTTCGGACAGTTGATAGGCTGCCCGCGACGCGGAGAACAGCTGCACGACTCCGATCAGCAGCAGCAAACCGATCAGCATCGCGATCATGAGTTCGATCAGCGAAAAGCCGCGGACACGCGGATGGCGATGAGTGTTCATAGTTCCGACCCTACCGACAGATCCGGCTCGAACCCACCTTCCTGCCATCGTTCGTCATTCCAGACGACATGTACGGTGTAGGTATTTCCGTCACGCGAAACTCTTGCAGTCGCGTTCTCGCCAAGGGCCTTGGAAAGCCGGCAACTCCACGCCCCACGGAAATCATCCGTCGAGACATGATCGCCTAACGCATATGGCTCGCAATCGGCATCCGCCGCAGGATAGTCACCGACGTACTCGGGCGCACTTACCCTATTGGCCCGCATCTGGTCCAGCAGCTCGTAAGCGAAGTTCGTGGCTTGGGTCCGATAGGCGGCGCTTTGCGTGAAGCGTACGTTCGCAGTCTGCAGGAACGCGAATCCGAGAAGGCCAACGCCGAGCACGAGTACTGCCACCATGACCTCGATCAGGGAAAAGCCGGACTGCCTTGGTGCAACCTGGGCGATGGCGCGACTCATTCACATACCTCCATGGCAGACGCCCGCGAAACCTGCCCGGTCACGCCGATCGTGATTATCCGCCGAAGCGCCTGCCCGCCACATTCGTCCGGCTGGACGGCAACAGAAGTTGCCGCGCCAACGATCCGCCCTCGCGGGTCAAACTGCACGCCGGCCTCCGGCCCTTCCACGACGGTACGGCTCTTCCCCTGCACGAAGCGGATCACCTCATCGTCGTCCGGCACGCCATTGCCATCATGGTCGGCCCAGATGATCCATCCAGCCGTCCAGTCGTCACCACAGATTGCCCCATCTGCGGACGGGCACACGATGGCGCCTCTGGCATTGCGGATCGCTTCGCCACGAGCCAGCGACAGGGTCGCGATCATCTCATTGGTGGCGGTTGCCACACGATTGCTCCGGAACACCGACTGGAAGCTGGGTAGCGCGATCGCGAGCAGAACGGCCGCAACTGCGATGACGATCACCAATTCGATCAACGAAAACCCACGGGATTTCACCTGCATACCCCCATCCGCGCTCCCCGCGGCAGTACTGCGAGCATATCGGAGGTCGCAACCTCTGCGCGCCCGAAGCGGACGAGCGGTCGTTTCGGAAGCATCAGCGACAGTGTCTTGCCCGTTTCGATCAGGCGCCGACACCTTGCGGATACACGCCGCACAGTTGGGTCAGTGCAGTCGCCACCTACCCAGGAATCAGGCAATCACCTCGTAACACGGCCGGTACTCCCCGGCGATCTTCATGCGGCGCTGCTCGACGAACGCGCGCAGCAGTGCGTCGAGGGAGCGCATGATCTCGTGGTCGCCGCGGATCTGGAACGGGCCGAAGGCCTCGACGCGACGCATGCCGTCTTCCTTGACGTTGCCGGCGACGATGCCGGAAAACGCACGGCGCAGGTCGGCGGCGAGCTCGTGCGGCCGGCGGCCCTGGTGCAGGTCGAGCGCGGCCATCGCCTCGTGCGTCGGGACGAACGGCTGCTGCAGATCCAGCGGGATCGTCAGCGACCAGTTGAAGTAGAACGCGTCCTTCTGCGCGACGCGGTATTCCTTGACCTTGCGGATGCCGGCGGCCATGCGCCGGGCCACGGTTTCGGGGTCGGCGATGATGATCTCGTAGCGCGAGGCGGCCTCGTCGCCCAGGGTCAGGCGGATGAACTGGTCGATCTGCTCGAAATACGGCGCCGACGCGGTGGGACCGGTCAGGATGAAGGGGAACGGAATGCCGCGGTTCTCCTCCTGCAGCAGCAGGCCGAGCAGGTAGAGGATCTCCTCGGCAGTGCCGACGCCACCGGGGAACACGATGATGCCGTGCCCGAGGCGCACGAACGATTCGAGGCGCTTCTCGATGTCCGGCATGATCACCAGGTGGTTGACGATCGGGTTCGGCGACTCGGCGGCGATGATACCCGGCTCGGTGATGCCGACGTAGCGCGAGTGGCCGTGCCGCTGCTTGGCGTGGGCGACGTTGGCGCCTTTCATCGGCCCCTTCATCGCGCCCGGGCCGCAGCCGGTGCAGATGTCGAGGCCGCGCAGGCCGAGCTCGTAGCCGACCAGCTTGGTGTAGTCGTACTCACCGCGGCCGATCGAGTGGCCGCCCCAGCACACCACCATGTTGGGGTCGCCCGGCTGCAGCAGGCGCGCGTTGCGCAGCAGGCCGAACACCGCATTGGTGATGCCGGCGCTGGATTCGAGATCGGTGGCGTACTCGGGTCCCAGTTCGATCGCGGTGTAGGCGAGATCGCGCACCACCGCGAACAGCAGCTCGGCGATGCCGCGGATGATCTGGCCGTCGACGAACGCCATGCCCGGCGCGTTGCGCAGCTCGATGCGCACGCCGCGGTCCTGCTGCAGCACTTCGATGTCGAAGTCCGGATACAGTTCCTGCGCCGCGCGCGGGTCGTCGGATGCGCTGCCGCTGGTCAGCACCGCCAGCGCACAGCGCCGCAGTAGGTCGTGCATGCCGCCGCTGGAGGCGTCCTTGAGCCGCGCGACCTCGTCGCGGGAGAGGATGTCGAGCCCGCCGCACGGGTAGATGTAGGCATTGACCGTGGGCAGCGCCGTCGCCGCCTTGCTGTTGTCGCTCATCGTCTCTTCTTGTCTTTTTTTGGTGCCGAACTGTAGCGCGACGCCGGCGCAAACGGAAACACGCCGGGGTCTTCCGGCGCGATTCCTGACATCGCGTCAGTGCTGGTCAGAAGCGTGGCCACGGAGTTGGCGGGCCGCAACCAAGACAAGAAGGCGGCCCACTCCGGGAGCGGACGGCCCGCGGACACCTCGGAATCCGCAACGCAGCGCAAAGCCGGCCGCGAGGGACCGCCCCACGCAAGATCTGGGCAGCCCTTTTCCCCGGTCACCGGTGAACGGAAAAACGGCCGGGTTGCCCCGGCCGTTCTTCCATTGCATCCGATGTACTGGATCAGAACTTGTAGCGGAAGCCCACCTGCAACGCCCAGCGCGAGATGCCCTTGTCGTCGTAGATCGTTGCCTCGTCCGGAGTGTTGAAGCGGTAGACGTACTTGCCGGTCGCCGAATCGATACCGCCGTACTCGACGATGCCCTTCATCGACGGGAAGCCGATCTCCTCGACACGGCCCCACTTCTTGTCGATCAGGTTGCCGACATTGAGGATGTCGAGCCACACCTCGGCCTTGTTGCCGTTGAAGAAGCCCGGGAATTCCTGCGAGATCCGGATATCGAACTGGTTCACCCACTTGTTGCGATCCGCATTGCGACCGGCGACCTGACCCTTGTGCGAGCGCAGGTATTCGTTGCCGTCGACATAGGCCCAGAACGCGGCTTCCTCTGCGGGCGAACCGAACAGGACGTCGCCAGGACCCGACGGGATGTACAGCAGGTCGTTGAGGCGGCCGTCGCCGTTGGCGTCGTTGTCGAAGGTGTAGCTGAAGGGCTTGCCCGAGCGGCCTTCGTAGAACATCGACACCGAGGTGTTGTTGTCGCCGAAGAACGCGTGCTTCCAGGTCAGCGCGGCAGAGAAGCGGTCGCGGATCTCGTAGTTGGAGCGTGCTGCCACTTCCTCGTTGGCCTGGAACACGGCTACGTTGCCCAGCTGCGAACCCGACGTGGAGCTGGTCAGCGGATTGACTTCCGTGGCGTTGGTGTAGGTGTAGGCCACCTGCCAGAACCAGTCGCCGCCGTTGAACGGCTTGCTGAGCGAGAAGGTGTACTGCTGGCTCTCGCCCTCGTCGGTGGAACGGGCGAGGATCGCGTTGGTGAAGTCACGGTCACGATTGGTGCGGGCATCGACACCCGTACCGACGCCGGCCTGGCTCCAGCTCCCCGGGTTGAGACCGGCCGCGTTCCAGTACATCAGACGACCATCCTGACCGGTGTAGGTCGAGCCGCCCATGTTCAGTTCCTGATAGAAGATCGCTTCCTTGACGCGGGTCCAGATACCTTCGGCCGATGCCACGACGCCCCACCACGGCAGTTCGGTCTCGAACGCCAGGTTGGCCTTCCAGATCGACGGCTGCCCCAGATCCGGGTCGATGAAATCGATGGCCTCGGCACCAGTGGCAGAAGCCGTCGGCGGGCAGGACGCGGTGGGCTGCTGGTTGACCAGCGCGCACTGGTTGGCCGGGTTCGGGTCGAAACCGATGAAACCACCATCGGCAGCCGTGAACAGGTAGTCGACGTAGGCGTCACGGCCGTAGTTCGAGAACGGGTTGGACAGCCAGACATTGGCCGCGGCGCCCTGGAACAGGCCGAAACCACCGCGCAACTGGGTCGGCAGGTCGCTGTCGAAGGTGTAGTTGAAGCCCACGCGCGGCTGGAACAGGCCGTTGCCGTCGATGGTGGCGCTGTTGTTGTAGCCGAACGCGGCCTGCGCGCGCGGGTTGTGGAACGGCGCGGTCGGCACGCTGGGCTCGTCGTAGCGCAGCCCCAGCGACAGGGTCAGGTTGTAGTTGATCGCCCAGGTATCCTGCACGAACAGGCCCAGGTTCTTCAGCGTCCAGTCCGCCGCGATGTTGTTGCGGACGCCGTCACGCGGGTAGAACAGCTGGTAACGGCTAGCAGTCCCGGCCTCGAAGTCGTCGATGCTGTCGAAGGTGTATACGCCGTTCAGACGACGGCCGTACATGTTGTAGATCTCGTTCTCTTCGTAGTCGACGCCGAACTTGAGCGTGTGGTCGCCGAGGAACAGGTTGCCGGCAAGGAAGGCATTCTTGGTCTTGGTGCCGACCTCGTTGACGTGCGTGTTCTCCTCGGTGCCGAGGTTGACGAACGAGTTGCCGACGCGGACACCGATCGCGGGCAGATCGGCCAGCGGAACGCGCGGCACGAAGTAGTCGCGGTAGGAGACCTTGGCCTCGGTCGAGAACGAGCTGTTCCAGTCGCTGAACAGCTGCAGCGTGTAGGTCTCGATCTCGTAGTTCTTGACGTAGTGATAGGTGTTGAGCGCCAGCGAACTGGCGCCGAAGCCCTGCAGGTAGGGCTGGTTCTGTTCCGACTTGCCGTAGCGGAAGCTGGCACGGTGGTTGTCGGTGATGTTCCAGTCGATCTTGAGGCCGTATTCCTCGGACTCGGTGTCCAGGGACGGCAGCGCCAGCGCGCCGGCATCGAAGCCGTAGGTGTTGCGCGCGATGTCGATGATGCGGTTGATGTCGCTCTGCTCGATATTGACGATGTTGCTGGCACCCGAGCCGATCGGACCGTAGCTGGAGTTGCCGATGAACATGTTCTTGCCGGTGTACTTCTCGTAGTTGGCGAAGAAGAACAGCTTGTCCTTGACGATCGGGCCGCCGAAGGTCACGCCCCAGGTGTTCTCGCTGTCGAACAGGACGGGGCGGACATTGTTGTCGTTCTTGCCAGACCAGTCGTTGTCGCGGTACAGGCCGTAGACCGAACCGCTGAAGTTGTTGGTGCCCGACTTGGTCACCGCATTGATGACGCCGCCCACGCCGCCGGAGATGGTGACGTCGTAGCTGGCGATGTCGACCGCGATCTCGTCGATGGTGTCCATCGAGAACGGCTGGCGCGGCGCCGACAGGCCGTTGGTCTCGAGACCGAAGGTGTCGCCGCTGTTGATGCCGTCGACGCGGATCGCGTTGTAGCGCGGGTTCTGGCCGCCGATCGAGATCTCGTTGCGGGCCTTGTCGGTATGCGCCACGCGCGGATCGAGGCGCGCGTAGTCCTGCAGCGTCCGGGTGATCGACGGCATCGCTTCCAGCTGTTCGCTGGTGATGTTGCTGCCCGCGCCCATCTTGTTGGCGCTGAACACTTCCGAGCCGCCGCCGACGGCCGTGGCGACCACGCGCTCGAGCGTGGTCATGTCGCCGGTCAGCGCGGCGTTGACGGTGTTGACCTGGTTGAGGTTCAGGTAGACGTTGTCCTCGGTACGCGTACCCTCGCCCGCCTTGGTCACGGTGATGGTGTACGGGCCACCCACGCGCAGGCCGCGGGCGTTGTAGCGGCCGCTGGCATCGGTGGTGGCGCGGCTGACCGTGCCCGACTCGGTGTGGACGATGGTGACATCGGCGCCGGCAACCGGCTGGCCTCCGGCACCCAGGACCTGGCCGCCGACGCCGGCGGAGGTGCTTTGTGCGAAAGCGGGAGCTGCGGCCAGTGCGACGATCAGGCCGAGCGACAGCTTGGAAAGTCGAGCGCGATGCGAGTGGGTCATGGTGAGTAGCCTCGGTACGTGGGTATGGGCGCGCGGGCTGGCAGGCACGCGGCTGAAGCGGGAACTGGAAAGCGGTGGTGGGGCCCCTGCCGGACGGCGCGCACGCCGTTCGCGGTTAACAACAGATTAACATGGTAGCCAATGAAAATTACAGTCCGGTGACACCGGAATTGGCATATAAGCCACTGACCGCGCTGGCTTTTACGCCAATATCGAGAAAGCGCCGCTAAGTGATTGTCTTGCCGTGGTCACGCCGCGCCCGATCAGGCCGAAGCGCCGTTCCGCAGGAACCCGACCACCCCGTCGAGCAGCATCTGCACCGAGATCGCGACCAGCAGCATGCCCATCAGCCGCTCGATGGCGGTCAGCGCGCGCAGGCCGAGCAGCTTGTACAGGTAGGTGGCCGAGAACAGGATCGTCGCGGTCGCCCCCCAGGCGATCAGCAGCGCGAGGCTCCATTCGCCCAGCCGGTCGGGCTCGTTGCTGCCCATCAGCATCACCGCGGCCATGCCCGAGGGGCCGGCGACCAGCGGGATCGCCATCGGCACGATGAAGGGCTCGCCGTCGGGAATCTCGCCCATCAGGCCTTCCGGCGGCGGGAAGATCATGCGGATTCCGATCAGGAACAGCACGATGCCGCCGGCGATCGCGACCGATTCCTGGCGCAGGTGCATGACCTCCAGCGCGTACTTGCCGGCCCACAGGAACAGCATCAGCACCAGCAGCGCGATCAGCAGTTCGCGCGCCAGCACCACGCGCTGGCGCTGCGGGGTCAGCCGCCGCAGCATGCTCAGGAACACCGGGATGTTGCCCAGCGGGTCGAGGATCAGGAACAGCAGCAGCGCGGCGGAGGCGATGGTCATGGGTGCGTCGCCGACGGCACGGCATGGTCATGGACCGGCCGCCACAGCTGGCCGCGATGCGCGGCGCCGGCCGCCGACAGCAGCGTCACGCAGTCGCGGGCGCTGTCTTCCGGTTCGCGGGCCACGGCGTCCTCGGCCTCGACGTGTGCGCGTGCGCGCAGCGGCGTGCGCAGCGGTGGCGGACACAGGCCGCTGACCCGCACCCGCGACCCGCCCAGTTCGGCATCCAGCATCGCGACCATCGCGGCCAGCCCCGCCTGGGCGATGCCGTATCCGCCCCAGTAGGCGCGCGCGGCACGCGCGTGTTCGTCGACGGCGAACACGACCGCGCCATCGGGCGCCTGGCGCAGCAGCGGCAGGCAGGCCTGGGTCAGCCACCAGCGCGCGGTGAGGTTGACGTGGAGCGCGCGCGCGAACTCGGCGGGATCGGTATGTTCGAGCGGGGTCAGGCCGGGGAAGTGGGCCGCGCAGTGCAGGACGCCATCGAGATGGCCGAAGGCATCGCCGATGCGCGCCGCCATGTCGGCATAGTCGTCGGCCGATGCTCCCTCCAGGTCCAGCGGATACAGCACCGGCGCGGCGCCGCGGGCTGCCAGGCTGTCGTGGAGCCGGTTGAGCCGGGGCACCCTGCGGCCGAGCAGCACCAGCTGGGCGCCGGCATCGGCACAGGCCAGCGCCGCGGCCGCGCCCAGCGCGCCGTGGGCACCGACGACCAGGACCACCCGGCCGGCCAGCACATCGGCACGCCCGGGAACGGCGAACAGCACCTGGCTCACGCCTTGCGCACCTCGGCGATCATCCGCGCCAGCTCACCCGATTCGTGCAGCTCGAGGGTGATGTCGCAGCCGCCGATCAGCTCCCCGTGCAGGAACAGCTGCGGGAACGTCGGCCAGTTGGAGAAGCGCGGCAGGTTGGCGCGGATCTCCGGCTCGGCCAGCACGTTGACGGTATGGAAATCCACCTCCGATGCCCCGGCGGCCTGCAGCGCTTCGACGGCCCGGCTGGAAAACCCGCACATCGGAAACTGCGGCGTTCCTTTCATGAACAGCACGATGGCGTGGCCGTCGATCTCGGCCTGGATGTGCTCAAGGATCGTCACGTCGGAACTCCTGCAGCACCGCGCCGCCGGCGCGCCGGCCGGCAGTGCGATGGGGTTTAGAATCGGCCCATTCTACCGCGTCGGCATCGACGCGACCCGCGCGTCGCAGCCGCCGCCCTGTCACAGGACGAGTCGCCCATGCCTTTCGAACTGCCCGACCTGCCCTACGCCCATACCGCGCTCGAGCCGCACCTGTCGGGCGATACCGTCGAACAGCACCGGCAGCACCAGCGCGCGCACATCGACCGCCTCAACATGCTGCTCGACGGTGATGCGCTGGCCGACGGGACACTGGAGGCGGTCGTGCGCAAGGCCCAGGGCGAGGCATTCGAGCACGCGGCCCAGGCCTGGAACACCGCCTTCTACTGGCATTCGCTCAAGCCCGCCGCAGGTGGTGGCGGCGGCGCGCCGACGGGGCGCCTGGCGGAATCGGTCGCGAAGCACTTCGGCGACGTCGAGACGCTGCGCGCGCGCTTTGACGTGCTGGCGATGCGGATGTTCGGCGCCGGCTGGGTCTGGCTGGTGCAGCGGCCCGACGGCCGCCTGGCGCTGGCCGCGACCGCGAACGCCTCCACGCCGATCACCGGCGACGATGTGCCGCTGCTTGCCGCCTGCCTGTGGGAACACGCCTGGTACCTGGACTACCGCGACAACCGCGCCCGCTACCTCGAAGCGTTCTGGCATCTGGTCAACTGGGAGGCCGTTGCCGCGCGGCTGAAGTAGGTCGGGGCCACGCCTCCGACGCCAAAGGGCCGACCTGCCCGCGTCGGACGGGTCCCCGACACCCCGCAACCCGGACGCCACGCACGTCGGCCGCGTGGGGCCGACCCGCGCAAGGTCGAGATAGCCGTATTCCCCGATTGGCTCCGCTCTACGGGGCGTCGGGCTGCTCGTATCCGGAAAGCCGCTGCAACACCGGGGCAACCTGGGACTCGCGTCCGAGTGCGTCGCCGACCGCCTGCAGGCGCTCCGCCAGCGTCTCCGGCGCATCGGCGCGCAGCGTCGCGTGCCCGACCTTGCGGCCGGCACGCGGGGATTTCCCGTAGTCGTGCCAGTGCCCGCCCGGCGTGTCCAGCACCGGCGTCGCATCGGGCAGCGTGCCGATCCAGTTCAGCATGCAGGCCACGCCGCGCGCGCCGGTATCGCCCAGCGGCAGGCCCAGCACCGCGCGCAGGTGGTTCTCGAACTGCGAGGTCTCGGCGCCCTCGATCGTCCAGTGCCCGGAGTTGTGCACGCGCGGGGCCATTTCGTTGGCCAGCAACTGGCCGTCGCGGCAGAACAGCTCCAGCGCGAACACGCCGACGTAGTCGAGCCGCTCGGCGATGGCGCGGGCATGGGCCACGGCGGTGTCCGCAATCTCGGGCGCGACCGAGGCCGGCGCGAGGCTGGCCGACAGCACGCCGTCGACATGCCAGTTCCCGGTCAGCGGCCAGGTACGGAACCCGCCGTCGCGGCCGCGCACGGCGACGACGCTGATCTCGCGATCGAACGCGACGAAACCTTCGAGGATCAGGCCGACGCTGCCGGCCTGCGCGCCCAGCGCCTCCCACGCCGCGTCGACGTCGGCCAGCGAACGGATGCGGAACTGGCCCTTGCCGTCGTAGCCGAGCCGGCGGGTCTTGAGGATGCACGGGGTGCCGATGTCGGCCACCGCGGCGTCGAGTTGCGCGCGCGAGGCGATGTCGGCGAACGGCGGCACCGGAATGCCGAGCTCGCGGAACAGGGTCTTCTCGGCCAGGCGGTCCTGGCTCAGCGCCAGCGCGTCGGGATTGGGAAACACCGGGATCCGCGTCGCCAGCTGGCGGGCACTGTCGGCCGGCACGTTCTCGAAATCGAAGGTCGCGACATCGACCTGCGCCGCGAACCGCGCCAGTGCGGCGGCGTCGCGGTAGTCGCCGACCAGCAGCGGTGCGAACTGGCCCGCGCAGGCGTCTTCCGACGTGTCCATGACCAGGAAGCGCAGGCCGAGCGGCGCGCCGGACAGCGCCAGCATGCGCGCCAGCTGTCCGCCGCCCAGTATCCCGACCGTGGTCATGCGCGCAGTTTCCCAGGCAATGCGGATGTCCGGCACAAGCGATCTTGCATGGCACCGACGCGTCCGCTCCCGCCTGTGGGACGAGGACGATGCGCTGGCGCGGCACTGCCGCGCGGGCTGGGCGAACGCCCGGCGCGCGGATGGCGTGAGGGCAACGGCCGCGTGTGCCTGCCGCTATCGACCACGACTGCGCTCATCGCCGCGGATCGTCGTTGTTGGCGACGTCGTCGGTCTGCTGTTGGCGGAACGCCGCCAGCGCCGCGGCGACCTCCGCGTCGTCGGCCGCGAGCAGCGCGGCGGCGAACAACGCCGCATTGGCCGCGCCCGCGTTGCCGATCGCGAACGTCGCCACCGGGATGCCGGCCGGCATCTGCACGATCGACAGCAGCGAGTCCAGGCCGTTGAGCGCCTTGGACTGCACCGGCACGCCGAGCACCGGCACCACGGTCTTCGATGCGAGCATGCCCGGCAGGTGCGCGGCGCCGCCTGCGCCGGCGATGATCGCGCGCAGGCCGCGCGACTGCGCACCCGCGGCGTAGTCGAACAACACGTCGGGCGTGCGATGCGCCGAGACCACGCGTACTTCGTGGGCGATGCCCAGCTGTTCCAGCTTCTGCGCGGCGTGCTGCATCGTGTCCCAGTCGGAACGCGATCCCATCACGATGCCGACCTTGGGGCTTGCGGAATTGGCGGACATGGCCGGTCCCGTGGCGAAACGCGTATTCTACCGGTTCGATTTCGCGACGCGACCGCCCATGGACCGAAAGCTGCTCGACATCCTCGTCTGCCCCGCCAGCCGCCAGCCGCTTGCGCTGCTCGACAAGGCCGGCCTCGATGCGCTGAACGCGGCGGTCGCCGCCGGCACGCTCGCGCGCATCGACGGTGCCGCGCAGACCGCGCCGCTGCGCGAGGCGCTGGTTACCCACGATCGCAAGCTGGTCTACCGCGTCGACGACGGCATCCCGGTGCTGCTGGTCGAGGACGGCATCGCCACCGGCCAGATCGCCGATTTCCCGAAAGCATGACCCAGGCGGACGACGACCGCTTCGCCGTCCCGCGCGCGGCAGTCGCCGCCAACGTCGCCGCGGCGCTGGCCGAGGACATCGGTACCGGCGACGTCACCGCCGCGCTGCTGCCCGACACCGCCGACAGCGCCTACCTGCTGTGCAAGCAGGATGCCGTGATCTGCGGCCGCCCGTGGTTCGATGCCTGCCATCGCGCGCTGGATCCGGAGGTCGCCATCGACTGGCGCGTAGCCGAGGGCGACCATGTCGCGGCCGGCACGGTGCTGGCAACGCTGACGGGCCGCACGCGCGCGCTGGTCAGTGCCGAACGCGCCTCGCTGAACTTCATGCAGACGCTCAGCGCAACCGCGACCGTCACCGCGCGCTTCGTCGATGCGCTGGCGGGCACCTCGACCCGGGTCCTCGACACCCGCAAGACCCTGCCCGGCCTGCGCCTGGCGCAGAAATACGCGGTGCGCGTGGGCGGCGGCGGCAACCACCGCATCGGCCTGTTCGACACCGTGATGCTGAAGGAGAACCACGTCCGCGCGGCCGGCGGCATCGCCGCGGCGATCGCGGCCGCGCGCCTGCACGCGCCGGACCTGCCGCTGGTGGTGGAAGTCGAATCGATCGCGCAGCTGCGCGAGGCACTGGTCGCCGGCTGCACACGCGTGCTGATCGACGATTTCGATGCCGCGATGCGCCGCGAGGCGGTCGCCATCGCGCACGCCGCGCCGTTCGACGGCCGCATCCCGCTGGAGGTGTCGGGCAGCGTGGACTTCGACGGACTGCGCGCGATCGCCGCCGATGGCGTCGATGTCGTGTCGGTGGGCGCGCTGACCAAGCACGTGCAGGCGATCGACCTGTCGCTGAAGCTGGGGTTTCCACCGGGCGAGGCCTGAGAGGCTGCCCCTCGATCCACCGCGTAAGCCGCATGCGATGACCCGACTGGACCGGCCGGCACGCCTTGGCGGGCCGAGACCCGCGCTACGTCGTGCGCTCACGCGCCCGCGCCCCTTGCACGCGACGCCGCATGCCGCCACATTGCGCCCATGCCCGATTTCCCGACGATGATTTTCGTGATGCTGGCCGGCGGCGCCGCGTTCGGCTGGTGGAGTGCGTCGCGCGCGGCCGCCGAACTTGCCGGGCAGCTCGGCCGCGACGCTTGCGCACGGGCCGGCGTGCAGTGGCTCGACCAGGCGGTGCATGCGCATTCGTTGCGCCTGCGGCGCGGCGACGATGGGCGCCTGGCAGTGGAGCGCAGTTTCCGCTTCGAGTACTCGGACGACGGCGTCCAGCGCCACATCGGGCATCTGGTGCTGCGCGGCGACCGGCTCGTCGCGTTCAGCGGCCCGACGCGGTCGGAGATCGCGACACTGCACTGACCTGGGGGGACGGACGTTTCCGGCGGTGCCCCGAAAAAGGGTTCTTCGCCGATCCCCGGGATTCACCTGTCGTAGGTCGGGGCAACGCCCCCGACACCAGACCGCGCCGAACCGCCAGGCTCCATGGCAGCTCGCGAATCCGGACACCGCGCACGTCGGCCGCGTGGGGCCGACCTGCGCAAGGTCGGACGACCGCCTTCCCCGGACTTGGGCGAAGAACCAGAAAAAGGGGATGCAGGCACGAGCTCCGCACTACGGCTCTGCACGACCCGACCGCCGGTGCGGCACCCACGCCGCAGGCCCAGCCCGCCTACTTGACGACGCGCAGGTGCCCGCGCCGCGGTTCCGGCGGCGTGTCGTCGTCTGGCGGCCCCTCCTGGGCGACGTCGTCCGGTGCGGCATCGGCGGCGGCCTCGTCCTGTTCGCCGGAACCGGGCATGTCGCCCGGCAGCGCCATGCCCTGGCCGGTCTCGCGGGCGTAGATCGCCAGCACCGCCGCCACCGGTACCAGCACCGACTGGCTGACGCCGCCGAACCGGGCGGAGAACCGCACGCTGTCGTTGTCCATCTCCAGCCGCGCCACCGCGCGGTCGGCGATGTTCAGCACCACCCGCCCGTCCTTGACCGCATGCGCGGGCACGCGCACGCCGGGCTGGCTCGCGTCGACGAGGATGTGCGGGGTCATGCCGTTGTCGGCAATCCACTCGTACAGCGCCCGCAACAGGTACGGGCGATGGCTGGTCATGCTGGGGAGGCGATCCGACATGGCGACAGTCTACCGGCTGGATTCCGCGAAGCGGATCGTCAGGCTGAATGAAAACCGGCCGCGGCGGTGCGGCGGCCGGCATCGGTGTCGATGCGGCGGGCGCGACGGACCCGGAGGTCGAGAGTCAATCGAACGCCGTGGCGAGACCGCTGCCGGGCGTCCGTGGCAGGGCGCGCCGGGCGACCCCTCAGTCCGGGAGCGCGCGCAGGCCGCGCTCCTGCTGGGTCAGGCTGCGCACGAAGCCGGGGCTGCGGAAGATCCGGTTGCCGTAGTCCTCGATGACCTTGCCGTCCTTCGGCAGCGGGATGTCGAGGGCCTGCAGGCGCCAGATGATCGGCGCCATCGCGCAGTCGGCCAGGCTCATTTCCGGGTTGAGGAAGAACTTGCTGGCCTTGAACGCCGGCACCGACGCCGTCAGCAGCTCCTTGAGCCGCTTGCGCGCCGATTCGGCCTGGGTCTTGTTGCCCATCTGGATCGCCTGCACCTGCGGCACCCAGTCGTGCTCGATGCGCAGCATCGCCAGGCGCAGGCGCGCGCGCGACAGCGGATCGACCGGCATCAGCGGCGGGTGCGGATAGCGCTCGTCGAGGTATTCGCTGACCACGCTGGCCGCGTACAGCACCAGCTCGCGCTCGACCAGGGTCGGCACCGAGTGGTAGGGATTGAGGTCGATCAGGTCCTCGGGCGGATTCTGCGGGTCGACCACGACCATGTCGTAGGTCACGCCCTTGGCCGCAAGCACCAGGCGCACGCGGTGGCACAGGACATCGTCGACGGAGGAAAACAGGGTCAGGATATTTCGCATACGTGCACTCGCGGCCATCGTCGGCCTCTCCCGAGACCGGAATCCGCCGGTCTCGTAAACGCCGCCTGCCCTTCGCAGCCGGTCGTCGCGGTTCCCGAGTCTCGCATTTCCCCGGCGCCGCCGGCAACGGGCGCGGGCCCGTCCAGGCCGCACGCCTCCCCGGCCGCAGCCTGCCGGATCAATGCTCCACGTCGCGCCAGTACTCCTGCTTGAGCAGCCAGGCCAGCAGCGTCAGCACGGTCAGGAACAGCAGCACCCAGACGCCGAGCTTCTGGCGCTTGAGCGCGGCCGGCTCGCCGACGTACTCGAGGAAAGTGGTGATGTCGCGGACGGTCTGGTCGAACTGCTGCGCATCCTGGCTGCCCGGCGTGCCGAGCTCCAGGTGCGCGACCGTCGGCTCGCCGGTTTCGTCGACCTCGCCGTGCACCGGCCGCTGCAGGCCCTGCATCTCCCACAGCGGGTTGGGCATCGAGGCGTTCGCGAACAGCGTGTTGTTCCAGCCCAGCGGCCGGGTCTCGTCCAGATAGAACGACTTGAGGTAGGTGAACACCCAGTCGCTGCCACGCACGCGGGTGATCAGGCTCAGGTCCGGCGGCGCCTGCCCGAACCATTGCGCCGACTGCTGGGCCGGCATCGACGAGATGATGTGCTCGCCGAAGGCCGCGCCGGTGAGGTTGAGGTTGTTCATCACCTCGTCCTCGGTCAGGCCCAGGTCCTCGGCCATGCGCGAGTAGCGCATGAACTTCAGCGAATGGCAGCCGGCGCAGTAGTTCATGTACAGCTGGGCGCCGCGCTGCAGCGAGGCGCGGTCGCCGATGTCGGTACCGGCCTGTTCGAGCGGGCCGCCGGCCGCGGCCAGCGCGCCGAAGGACAGCAGCAGGCCGCAGGCGAAGGTGGCGAAGCGGGAAATGAGTCGCTTAGTCATGCATCGTCACCCGTTCCGGCACTGGCTTGGTGCTGTCGAGCTTGGTCCACAGCGGCATGGTGATGAAGAACGCGAAATACAGGAAGGTCAGCACGCGGCCGATGATCGTCTCCACCGGGTCGGTGCCCGGGCCCGCGCCGATCTTGCCCAGCCACACGAAGCACACCACCAGCACCGCCAGCATGATCTTGGTCAGCGGCCCGCGGTAGCGGTGCGAGCGGACCTTGCAGCGGTCCAGCCAGGGCACCAGGAACAGGATCGCGATCGCCGAGAACATCACGATGACGCCGCTGAGCTTGTGCGGCACCACGCGCAACATCGCGTAGTAGGGCGTGTAGTACCAGACCGGCTTGATGTGCTCGGGCGTGACCAGGTGGTTGGCGGCGGTGAAGTTGTCGTGCTCGAGGAACCAGCCGCCGAACGCCGGCGCGAAGAAGATGATGAAGGCCGCGATGATCAGGAAGAAGCAGACGTAGAAGCCGTCCTTGACCGTGTAGTAGGGATGGAACGGGATGCCGTCTGCCGGCGCGGACTTCGACCAGCGGTTGCCCTTCGGTCCCTTCTTGATCTCCACCCCGTCGGGGTTGTTGGAGCCGACCTCGTGCAGCGCGCCCAGGTGCAGCACGACCAGCAGCAGCAGCACCAGCGGCAGCGCGATCACGTGCAGCGCGAAGAAGCGGTTGAGCGTCGCGTCGCTGGGCAGGTAGTCGCCCATGATCCATTCGGTCAGGCCATTGCCGATGACCGGGATGGCGCCGAACAGCGAGATGATGACCTTCGCGCC
Organism: Proluteimonas luteida; assembly: GCF_021191695.1. Classification (GTDB taxonomy): domain Bacteria; phylum Pseudomonadota; class Gammaproteobacteria; order Xanthomonadales; family Xanthomonadaceae; genus Luteimonas; species Luteimonas luteida. The sequence continues at coordinate 23,316 of NZ_JAIWPT010000023.1, read as the reverse complement.
CCAGAACGACATCTGCCCCCACGGCAGCACGTAGCCGAGGAAGGCCTCGGCCATCAGCACCAGGTAGATCAGCATGCCGAGGATCCACACCAGCTCGCGCGGCTTCTGGTAGCTGCCGTACATCAGGCCGCGGAACATGTGGATGTAGACCACGATGAAGAACAGCGAGGCGCCGGTGCTGTGCATGTAGCGGATCAGCCAGCCCCACTCGACGTCGCGCATGATGTACTCGACCGAGGCGAAGGCCTCTTCCGCGCTCGGCTTGTAGTGCATCGTCAGGAAGATGCCGGTCACGATCTGGTTGGCGAGCACCACCAGCGACAGCACGCCGAAGATGTACCAGATGTTGAAGTTCTTCGGCGCGTAGTACTCGGTCATGTGCTTGCGGTACATCGGCATCAGTGCCGGCGCACGCTCGGTGACCCAGTTGAAGACGCCATGGGCGCCGCGGACGAACACGTTGGCCATGATCAGGCGGCTCCCTGCGGGGGATCGACGCCGATGACGATGGTGTTGTCATCGGCATAGTAATGCGGCGGCACCACCAGGTTGGTCGGCGCCGGCACGCCGTCGTAGACACGCCCGGCCATGTCGAACTTCGACTTGTGGCAGGGGCAGAAGTAGCCGCCCTTCCAGTTGGGGTCGAACGGCGCGGGGCGGATCTCGGCGACCATTTCCGGCGAGCAGCCCAGGTGCGTGCACAGGCCCACCAGCACGGAGATGTCGGGCTTGAGCGAGCGCAGCTCCGGATTGGCCTCGCGGACGTACTCCGGCTGCTGGTCGACGTTGCTGGACTCGGGATCGCGGAGCTGGCCGTCGAGCGTGGGGAGCGCGTCGAGGATCGCCTTGGAGCGCTTGACGATCCAGATCGGCTGGCCGCGCCACTCGGCGACCAGGCGCTGGCCTTCCTCGAGCGCGCTGATGTCGACGGTCACCGGCGCGCCGGCGAGCTTCGCGCGGGCGCTGGGATTCCAGGACTTGATGAACGGCACCGCCGTGACACCCACGCCGACGGCGCCCACCACCAGCGTGGTCGCGGTCAGGAACCGGCGGCGGCCTTCGTTGACTGACCCGTCATTGCCACCAGGTCCGATCGCTGTCTCATCGACCATCCGGTACTCCGCATCTTTTTTCGTCGGTAGCTGGGAATTCGCTTGGCTGCCGCGGCCGGCCCGGAAGACCGGGCGGGACCGCAAAAGACGCCCGAGTGTAGCGGAACCCTGAATCGACCGACAATCGAGCACTGCAGCATGAGATCCCGTCCCTGGGCGCGCACCGTGCTAGCGACTTGCCACCTGGCCGCGGTAGCGCTCGGCCAACGTCCCCACGCGCTGGACGTAGTGCTGGGTCTCGCGGTACGGCGGCACGCCCTTGTGCCGGTCGACCGCGCCCTCGCCGGCGTTGTAGCCGGCCGCGGCCAGGGTCAGGTCGCCGTTGAAGCGCTTCAGCAGCCAGGCCAGGTACTCGACGCCGCCGCGGATGTTCTGCTCCGGATCGAAGGCGTTGACCACGCCGAAGCGCCGCGCCGTGCCCGGCATCAGCTGCATCAGCCCCTGGGCGCCGGCGCGCGAGAGCGCATTCGGGTTGAACGCCGACTCGGCATGCATGATCGCGCGCACGATCGCCTCCTCGACCCCGAACTCGCGGGCCGCGCGGGCCACTTCGTCGCGATAGGCGTCGTGGTTGAGGCGCACGGTGCCGAAATTGACCCCCGGCGCGGCACCGCAGGCGTAGCAGGTTTCCATGAAGCTGTAGCTGATGGTCCGCAGCGCGGTCGCGTCGGCGCCGCGCGGGCGGGCGCTGGTGTAGTGGCGCACGCCGTCCTTGACGTAGGAATAGACCTGCCCCTGCTGCAGCCGGCGCTGCGGCTGTCCGGCGGGCGGCGCAGCGGGCGCGGGTGCCGATGCCGGCGTCGATGCCGGGGCAGCGGCGGCCGTCGCGGTGGACGCAGCGGCGCTCCCGCCCATGAAGGTGGCAGGCGCGCCACGGTCGATGTTGGCCGGCGGGGCGGCGGTCGAGGCCGCGGGCCGCGAGGCCGTGGCTGCCGGGCGCGGCGCGGCGGGCGCGCGGCTGACCGCGCGGCAGCTGGCGCCGGATACGCGCTTGCTGACGTACTGGGGAATGCCGTCGCCGGTGTCGCAACGGTAGAGCGTGCTGGCCCCGGCCGGAACGGCCGCCAGCAACGCGAATCCTGCGATGAGTCCCCATCCCCGTTTCACGGGCGGAGTGTCCCGCGTTCCGCGGCGCTTGCCAAGCCCTTGATCTTGAAGCCCGGATCGCGCGGCGACGCCCGCGGTGACGGCGGTCCCGGCTACACTTCGCTCCCCATCACAGCCATCCGGCCCGGACTCACCGCCGCGCCCCGGAACCGCCATGACCCAGCAAAAAGAAACCGGTGGTCAACGACCACCCGCCGACGCCCTTCTCCCGCATGGCGGGAGAAGGGGGAACCGCCCGCAGAGCGGGTGGTGGGATGCGGGCAGCACCGCTCCCGCTGCACCGCCCCCTGCAACCTCCATCCACGACCTGCCATCGCCCCGCAAACCCGGCGATGGCCTGCCACCGCGCGGGAAACTCTTCATCCAGACCCACGGCTGCCAGATGAACGAGTACGACTCGGCCAAGATGGCCGACGTGCTGGCCGCGGCCGAAGGCCTGGAGCTGACCGACAACGTCGAGGAGGCCGACGTCGTGCTGGTCAATACCTGCTCGATCCGCGAGAAGGCGCAGGAGAAGGTATTCAGCCAGCTCGGCCGCTGGCGCATGCTCAAGGAAAGCAGGCTCAAGCAGGACGGCAAGGCGATCGTGATCGGCGTCGGCGGCTGCGTCGCGTCGCAGGAAGGCGAGGCGATCGTCAAGCGCGCGCCCTACGTCGACCTGGTGTTCGGCCCGCAGACCCTGCACCGCCTGCCCGAGCTGATCCGCGCCAAGCGCGAGAGCGGCCTGCCGCAGGTCGACATCAGCTTTCCCGAGATCGAGAAGTTCGACCGCCTGCCCGAGCCGCGCGCCGAAGGGCCCAGCGCCTTCGTGTCGATCATGGAGGGCTGCTCGAAGTACTGCTCGTTCTGCGTGGTGCCCTATACCCGCGGCGAGGAGGTCAGCCGGCCGTTCGAGGACGTGCTGGTCGAGGTCGTGCAGCTGGCCGGCCAGGGCGTGCGCGAGATCAACCTGCTGGGCCAGAACGTCAACGCCTACCGTGGGCCGATGGGCGACGCTGCCGGGGAAGGCAGCGACGAGCTCGCGGATCTCGGCCTGCTGATCCGCACCATCGCCGAGATCGACGGCATCGACCGCATCCGCTTCACCACTTCGCACCCGCTGGAGTTCTCCGACTCGCTGATCGAGGCCTATCGCGACGTGCCGCAGCTGGCCAACTACCTGCACCTGCCGGTGCAGTCGGGCAGCGACCGCATCCTCTCGGCGATGAAGCGCGGCTACACCGCGCTGGAGTTCAAGCAGAAGATCCGCAAGCTGCGCGCGGTGCGCCCGGACATCTCGATCTCGTCGGACTTCATCGTCGGCTTCCCCGGCGAGACCGACGCCGATTTCGGGAAGACCATGAAGCTGATCGAGGACGTCGGCTTCGACCAGTCGTTCTCGTTCATCTATTCGCGCCGCCCCGGCACTCCGGCCTCCGACCTTGAGGATTCGGTGAGCCAGGAGGAGAAGCACGCGCGTCTGTCGCGGCTGCAGGCCCACATCAACGCGCATGCGGCCGGCATCTCGCAGCGCATGGTCGGCAGCGTGCAGACGGTGCTGGTCGAGGGACCGTCGCGCAAGGACCCGAACGAGCTGACCGGCAAGACCGAGAACATGCGCTCGGTGAATTTCCCCGGGCATCCGCGCTTGATCGGGCAGTTCGTCGACGTCGAGATCACCTCGGCGCTGACCAACTCGCTGCGCGGCCGGGTGGTGACCGCCGGCGCGAGCTGAGCCGGTGCTGCCGGGCCGCGCAGTGCCGGGACTGTCGATCCGCGAGACCGATGCCGCCGGGTTCGCGCGGGCCTGGCCGGTGTTCCGCGACGTCGTCGCCAGCGGCGACACCTATGCCTATGCGCCCGACATCACGCTGGCCGAGGCGCGGGCGCTGTGGACCACGCCGCCGGCACGCTGCTTCGTCGCCGAGCGCGATGGAAGGATCGTCGGCCTGTCCCTGCTGAAGCCGAACCAGCCCGGCCTCGGCGACCACGTCGCCAACGCCGGCTTCATGGTCGCGGCCGACGCCCGCGGCCAGGGCATCGCCTCGGCGCTGTGCGAACACGCGATGGCGCAGGCCCGCTCGGCGGGCTTCACCGCGATGCAGTTCAACTACGTGGTCGCCAGCAACGCGGTCGCGATCCGGCTGTGGCAGCGCCACGGCTTCGCCATCGTCGGCCGCGTACCCGGCGCGTTCCGCCATGCACGGCTGGGGGCGACGGATGTGCTGGTGATGCATCGGGTGCTGTAGCGGGGTCCGCCAACGCTGCTTTGCTGTTGCTTGACTTTGGCTTTGGCTGCTGGTTCTTGATCTGTCGAGCCGTAAAGCGAGCCGAGCATCGCCAACCGCCCCTCAATCCAACCGCTTGCGGAACCGCAGGATCGCCGCGGTCATCGTCACCACCGTGAAGCCGCACAGCACCAGCACGCTCGGCCACAGTTCCCAGATGCTCGCCCCGCGCAGCATGACCCCGCGGATCAGGCGCAGGAACTGGGTCATCGGCAGCACCTCGGCGCCCCATTGCACGACGTCCGGCATGCCGGCGAACGGGAACATGAAACCGGAGATCAGGATCGACGGCAGGAACACCAGCATCGCGACCTGGATCGCCTGGAACTGGGTGCGGGTGTGGGTGGAGATCAGCAGGCCCATCGACAGGTTGGCGAAGATCAGCAGCAGCGCGGCGATGTAGACGTCCAGCAGGCTGCCGCGCAGCGGCACGTCGAAGAACCAGAAGCCGAGCGCGAGGATCAGCGTGGTCTGGACCAGGCCGATCACCGCATACGGCAGCACCTTGCCGACCATCAGCGCACTGCGGCTCAGCGGGGTGGCGATCAGCAGTTCCATGTTGCCGCGCTCGCGCTCGCGTACCGCGGCCATCGCGGTGAACATCATCATCGTCATGGTCAGGATGATGCCGATCAGGCCGGGCACGATGCTGACCGCCGAGCGCCGTTCCGGGTTGTAGAAGCTGACGACCTGGATCTGCGCCGGCTCCGGCGTGGCGCGCGCGCCGTTCAGGCCCTCCAGCGGCAGTTGCGCCAGCTGGTTGGCGGCCGCCTGGACCACGGTATCGGTGCCGTCCACCATCACCTGCACCGCGGGGCGGCCGTCGGCCAGGCGGCGGTCGTAGTCCGGCGGGATCGCGATGCCGACACTGACCTCGCCCCGCCGCAGCATGTCCACCAGTTGCTGCGGGCTGTCGGCGACGCGGCGCACGTCGATGATGCCGGTCGCGTTCATGTCCATCACCGCGGCGCGCGATGTCGCGGTCATGGCCTGGTCGACGACCGCGGTCTCCAGGTTGCGCGGGTTGAAGTTGATCGCATAGCCGAACAGCAACAGGTCGATGACCGGGATCATCACGATCATCAGCATGCTGATGCGGTCGCGGCGCATCTGCCGCAGTTCCTTCAGGGCCACCGCCCAGGTCCGGCGCAGGTTGCTCATGCGACGTCTTCCTCCGGCGCGCGGCCGCGGGTGGCGGCGACGAACACGTCCTCGAGGTTGGATTCGACCGGCAGCACCTCTGCTTCCAGTCCCGCCGCATGCAGCGCGCTGCGGAGCGCCCCGGCGCTGTCCTCGCCGGGCGCCGACAGCACCCGCAGGCTGTTGCCGATCTGGGCGACGCTGAGTACGCCGGGCAGTCCGGACAGCGCCTGCTGCGCGCGGCGCGGCTGCGCGGCGCGGATCTCGACGCTGCGACCGCGCAGGTCCGCCGCCAGCTGGCCCGGCGCACCGTCGGCGACCAGCACGCCCTGGTCGAGGATCGCGATGCGGTGACAGCGCTCGGCCTCGTCCATGTAGTGCGTGGACACCAGCAGCGTGGTGCCGGCATCGGCCAGCTCGAAGAGCTTTTCCCAGAAGTCGCGGCGCGACTCGGGATCGACCGCGCTGGTGGGCTCGTCCAGGAACAGCAGCTCCGGCCGGTGGATCACCGCGCCGGCCAGTGCCAGGCGCTGCTTCTGGCCGCCGCTCAGCGTCCCGGCCAGCTGCTTTTCGCGGCCCTCGAAGTGGTACAGCGCGACCAGTTCGTCGACCCGCGCACGGGTCTGCTGCCGTGAAAGCCCGTAGACCGCGGCCAGGAATTCCAGGTTCTCGCGCACCGTCAGGTCTTCGAACAGCGAGAACTTCTGGGTCATGTAGCCGATGCGCAGGCGCAGCGCGTCGGCCTGTTCCGGCACCCGCAGCCCCAGGACGTCGATGTCGCCGGCGGTGGGCGTCAGCAACCCGCACAGCATGCGCATCGTGGTCGACTTGCCCGAGCCGTTGGGGCCGAGGAAGCCGTAGACGTTGGCGCGCGGCACGGTCAGGTCCACATGGTCGACCGCGACCAGGTCGCCGAAGCGCTTGACCAGCCCGCGTGCGCGGATCGCGATGCCGCCGTCGCCCTCGACGGCGACGGACTCAGCGGACGCCATCGAACTGCACCCGCAGCGGCAGGCCGGCCGGCAGGTCGCCGGCATCCTCGAGCGCCACCTCGGCCAGATAGCTCAGGCGCGCGGCGTCCTTGCCGGTCAGCGCGTAGTAGGGGGTGAACGTCGGCTCGCTGCGGATCATCCGCACGCGGCCGGCGTAGCGGCGTTCGCCGTCCGCGCCGACCAGCACCGTCGCGGCATCGCCGACCGCGATGCCCGCGCGCAGCGGCTCGGGCACGTAGATGCGCGCATACGGCGAATCGCCGACCAGCATCAGCGCCAGCGGTGCGCCGACCGGGGCCTCGTCGCCGAGCCGGTACGGCAGGCTGTCGACGCGGCCGGCGCGCGGCGCCACCACGTCCAGCCGGCCCGAGGTGAACGACTGCGCCTGCAGCTGCGCCTCCGCCGCCGCCAGCGCGGCCTCGGCCTGGGCGATCTGCTCGGGCCGCACGCCGTTGCGCAGTTCGGCCAGCGCGGCCTGCGCGCCGGCGACCTGGGCCCGGGCGTTGCCGGCGGCGGCACGGGCACGGTCGACATCGGCCGCGGACACCAGTTGCTGGCCGCCGAGCGGCCGCAGGCGGTCGTAGTAGGCCTGGGCGTCGCGCGCCTGGGCCTGGGCGGCGGCGAGACTGGCGCGGGCCTGGTCGACGTCCTCGCGGCGCGCGCCGTTGCGCAGTTCCTCCAGCGCCTCGCGCTGGCGGGCGACATCGGCCTGCACCGCGGCCAGCTGGGCATCGCCGCGGGTGCGCTCCAGGGTCAGGAGGCGCGCGCCGGCCTCGACCCGCTCGCCCTCGTGCACGGCGATGTCGACGATGCGCTCGGCGGCCGGGGCCGGCAACGCGATGCGGTCGTATTCCAGCGTGCCCAGCGCCTGCGGCGGCGCCTGGGCGCAGCCGGCCAGCAACATGGCGACAACGGCACCGGCGACGAGACGGGCGCGCGCCGCAGTGGAGCGCGCGCGGTGGGGCGCGTGACGGGAACCAAGGTTCGATGCGGAAGTCATTGCGGGAGCTCCAGGCCGCGTTCGATCAAGGCGAGCGCGTGGGACCGGATGTCGTCGATGCCGAGCGCGTCGCTGTCGAACAGCTGGCGCCAGACCGGCATGCCGGCGGCGGGGAACAGGGTCAGCCCGACCAGCGACACCATCAGCAGGCGCGGGTCGAGCCCGGGGTTGAGCCGGCCGGCGGCCTGCTCGGCGGCGATCCGCGCGGCCATCACCGCCGAGATCTCCGGCGCCAGCCGGGTGACCAGCAGCCCGCGCAGGCTGCCGCCCTCGCTGACCACCTCGCGGATCCACAGCGGCGGCAGCCACGCATGCCGGGCGATCAGGCCGCAGATGGCATCGACGAACGCCGTCAGCACCGTGCGCAGCGGCGCGTCCGGCATGCCCAGCAGGGTGTCGCGGACCTCGGCGAACACCGGCATCAGCCGCTCTGCGATCACCGCGTCGCGCAGCCCCGCGGTGTCGTGGAAGTAGTAGTGCAGCAGCGCCGGGGTCACGCCGGCCTCGCGGGCGATCTCGCGCAGCGAGGACGCGGCGATGCCGCGGCGCACGTAGCAGGCCAGCGCGGCGTCGAGCGCGGCGGCGCGGCGATCGCCGTCGCCGCTGGGACGGCCGGGGCGGCGGGCAGGCGCACGGGGACGGGGAGGAGTTGCCATGCGCCTATTTAATTGACTGTTCAATCAATATCGCGTGAACGCGCGGACTGCACGCGTCCTTGCGACCGGTGCGCTACCCTTCCCTGCCTATGTCCCACCCCCACCAGACCAACTTCCTTCTCGAGCCGGCCGACATCGAACGCCTGGCCAACCTCGCCGGCCCGTTCGACAGCCACCTGCGCCAGATCGAGCTGCGGCTCGGCGTGGAGATCGCCAATCGCGGCAACGTGTTCCGGGTCACCGGCCGCGACGCCGGCGCGATCGAGCGCGCGAAGAAGCTGCTGCAGTCGCTGTACGCGGAAACCGACCACGAGGTGTTCGACAGCCATGCGATCGCGCTGCGCCTGAGCGAGGCCAACGTCGACGACGACCCCGCGTCCGTGGCCTACACGCCGCAGGAAGTCGCGGTGAAGGTCAAGCGCGGCACGATCCGTGGCCGCGGCGCGAACCAGGCCAAGTACCTGCACCGCATCACCACCCACGACATCAATTTCGGCATCGGCCCGGCCGGTACCGGCAAGACCTTCCTCGCGGTTGCGATGGCGGTCGAGGCGCTCAACGAGTCGCGCGTGCAGCGACTGGTCCTGGTGCGCCCGGCGGTCGAGGCCGGCGAGAAGCTCGGCTTCCTGCCGGGCGACCTGTCGCAGAAGGTCGACCCCTACCTGCGCCCGCTCTACGACGCGCTGTACGAGATGCTCGGCGTGGAGAAGGTGGCCAAGCTGCTGGAGCGCAACGTCATCGAGATCGCGCCGCTGGCCTACATGCGCGGACGCACGCTCAACGACGCGTTCGTGATCCTCGACGAGGCCCAGAACACCACCATCGAGCAGATGAAGATGTTCCTGACCCGGCTGGGTTTCGGCTCCACCGCGGTGGTCACCGGCGACCTGACCCAGATCGACCTGCCCAAGCACGTGAAGTCGGGCCTGCGCGACGCGATCGACGTGCTGCGCGACGTCGACGGCGTCAGCTTCACCTTCTTCGAGGCGCGCGACGTCGTGCGCCATCCGCTGGTCGCGCGCATCGTCAGCGCCTACGAACGCCGCGACGCGGCCGACGCGGCGACCGGGCCGGCCTGAGGCGGCGCCGATGATGACCCAGGGCCCGGTCCGCCTCGATGTCGCCGTTGGCTATGCCACGCCGCGCAAGGGCATCCCGGCGGCGGCGAGTTTCCGCCGCTGGGCCGCGCTGGCGTTCGCCGGCCGCATCCGCGAGGCTGATCTCGCGATCCGTATCGTCGGCGAGGACGAGGGCCGCGCGCTCAACCGCCATTACCGCGGCAAGGACTATGCGACCAACGTGCTGTCGTTCCCGGCGGAACTGCCGGAGGGCCTGCCCGCGGACGTGCACCTGCCGCTGCTCGGCGACCTGGTGATCTGCGCGCCGGTGGTCGCGCGCGAGGCCGCCGAGCAGGGCAAGCCGCTCAATGCCCACTACGCCCACCTCACCGTGCACGGCGTGCTGCACCTGCTCGGCTGGGACCACGAGGACGAGAAGGAGGCCGAGGCGATGGAGCAGCTCGAACGCGAGATCCTCGCCGAGCTCGGCATCACCGACCCCTACGCCGGCGAGATCCGCTGAGCGGCGGCACACGGGCGGCGCCGTCGACGGCGCTTCCCGGGATCCGCGGCCGCGGATCCCGGATCGAGACCCGCCCCGCGGCAGCCTGCTAGACTTTCCCTGCGTCCCGTCCGGGCGCTTTCCGATCAAGCACTTGCACCATGTCCGAGGACGACAGTCGACCCTCCCCCGGTTCCGAACCCCATGAACGCCGTCGCGGCTGGCTCGAGCGCCTGAGCTCGGCGATTTCCGGCGAACCCAGCAACCGCGAGGACCTGCTCGAGCTGCTGCGCGACACCCACGCCGACGGACTGATCGACGCCGACACGCTGCGCATGTTCGAAGGTGCGCTCGGCATCTCCAGCAAGACCGTCGGCGACGTCATGGTGCCGCGCGCGCAGATGGTCGCGCTGTCCGCGGACGCGCGCTTCATCGACCTGATGAAGCAGGTGGTCGAATCCGGCCACTCGCGCTTCCCGGTGCACGGCGAGGACAAGGACGAGATCCTCGGCATCCTGCTGGCCAAGGACCTGCTGCGCGGCGTGGTCGCCGACAACGGCCCGGGCACGATCCACGGCCTGCTGCGGCCGGCGGTGCTGATCCCCGAGTCGAAGAAGCTCAACGTGCTGCTGCGCGAGTTCCGCCTGTCGCGCAACCACATGGCGATCGTCATCGACGAGTACGGCGGCGTCGCCGGGCTGGTGACGATCGAGGACCTGCTCGAGGAGATCGTCGGCGAGATCGACGACGAGCACGACGACGCCGAGGACCCGAACGCGCTGATCGCGGCCCAGGCCGACGGCCAGTTCGCGGTCAGCGCGCTGACCCCGGTCGACGATTTCAACGAGCGCTTCGGCGCCGATTTCGACGACACCGAGTACGACACCATCGGCGGGGTGATCACCGCCGCGATGGGCCACCTGCCCGAGGTCGGCGAGGAGCTGACCATCGGCCGGTTCGACTTCCGCGTCACCGATGCCGACTCCCGCCGCCTGCACGCGCTGCATGTCAGCGTGCATGCCGAGGCGTAATCCGGGCGGCGCCGCCCGCGTCTGGCTGGCTGCGCTGCTGTGCCTGCTGGCGTTGGTCGCGATGCCGGCCGCGGCGCGGCAGTCCTCCGCAGCGGCCGGCGACGGCCTGCGCATCGGCGTGGCGACGATGCAGCCGGGCGAGGTGTTCTTCGAGCGCTTCGGCCACAACGCGATCGTCGTCGACGACCCCGCGCTGCCCGGGCCGCTGTCGTACAACTTCGGCTTCTTCGACCCCTACGAGCCGGACTTCACGTCCCGCTTCATCCGCGGCGACATGCGCTACCAGCTGGCCGCGCTGCCACTGGACGAGGACCTGGCGTACTACCGCGACGTCGGCCGCGGCGTGTCGATCCAGTGGCTGGACCTGGACCCGCGGCAGGCGCGCCATCTGGCCGATGCGCTGGCGCGCAACGCCCTGCCCGAGAACGCGCACTACCGCTACGACTACTTCACCGACAACTGCTCGACCCGCGTACGCGACGCGCTCGACGACGCGCTGGGCGGCGTCCTGCGCCGGCAGCTGCAGGGCCGCTCGCGCGGCAACACCTACCGCGGCGACGCGGTCCGCCTGGCATCGCCGGCGCCGTGGATGTGGCTGGGCTTCGACATCGGGCTCGGCCCGGCGGCGGACCGCCCCAATGCACTGTGGGAGGACAGCTTCGTGCCGATGCGGCTGGCCGACGCGTTGCGCGAGGCACGCAATGCCGACGGCCGGCCGCTGGTGACGGACGAGGTCGAGATCATCGCGCACCGCCAGCCGCCCGAACCCGCGGAACGTCCCCGGCTGGTGTGGCCGTGGCTGCTGGCCGGCCTGGCGATCGCGGCCGCGATCGTCGCCATCGGCCGGCGCGCACCGCGGCGCGTGGCGGCGGCCGCGCTGCCGTTCTGGACGGTCTGCGCGGTGCTCGGCGGGCTGATGCTGTTCCTGTGGCTCGGCACCGCGCACGGCTTCGCCTGGCGCAACCAGAACCTGCTGCTGTTCAATCCGCTGTGCCTGCTGCTGCTGCCCGGCGGCTGGCGCCTGGCCCGCGGCCGACCGCCGGGCCGCCTGTTCCACTGGCTGCTGTGGAGCGTCGCCGTGCTCGGCATCGTCGGCCTGTTCCTGCACTGGCTGCCGGTGCTGCCGCAGCGCAACGCGGCATGGCTGGCGCTGCTGCTGCCGGTGCACATCGCGCTGCTGGCGGCATTGCGCCCGGCGGGCGGGCAGCGCGCCCGATAACGGCACCGCCGGTCGCCACACGTGGCGCGTACGCCGCATCACTGCCGTGCCGACAGTCCGCTTGTCGCGCCGGCGCGCTTGCCCGAGGATGGCGCGATGCAGAATCCGTCGCCCCCGCCGCCCGCCAACCCGTCGAGCGTCATCAACTGCGTCGTCTACGGCCCGGACGGCAAGCGCGACATCGTGCTCGACGAGATCGGCAGTGCGCTGGCCGCGGACGACCGCAGCTTCGTGTGGATCGGCCTGTACGAGCCCGAGCCGGCGGTGCTGACCCGGCTGCAGGCCGACTTCGGCCTGCACGACCTGGCGATCGAGGATGCCAGCAAGGCACACCAGCGTCCGAAGCTGGAAGCCTATGGCGACTCGTTGTTCGTCGTCGCCAATACCGCGCAGGCGGTCGGCGAACGCATCGTCTATGGCGAGACCCACCTCTTCCTCGGCCCGCGCTACCTGGTCACCGTGCGTCACGGCGCCTCGCTGTCGTACGCGTCGGCGCGCCAGCGCATCGAGCGCGATCCGGCGCTGCTGGCGATGGGCCCGGCCTGCGGACTGTATGCGGTGCTCGATGCGATCGTCGACAACTACCTGCCGATCGTCGACGAGTTCAAGGCCACGCTGACCGCGCTGGAACAGGAGATCATCAGCGAGAAGTTCCACCGCGGCATCGTGATCCGGCTCTACGAGCTCAAGCGCGAGCTGACCTACATGCGCGTGGCGATGGCGCCGCTGCAGGACGTGCTGTCGCAGCTGGTGCGCAGCAGCAGTCCGCTGGTCCCGGCGGAAACCAGGCTCTACCTGCGCGACGTGCTCGACCACTCGGTGCGGATCAACGAGAGCATCGACGTGCTGCGCGACATGCTCGGCACCGCGCTCGGCGTCAACCAGGCGCTGGTCACCCTGACCCAGGGCGAGATCGTCAAGAAGCTCGGCGCATGGGCGGCCCTGCTGGCGGCGCCGACCCTGATCACCAGCTGGTACGGCATGAATTTCGAGGGCATGCGGGAGTTCGAGCAGCCCTGGGCGTATCCGGTGCTGATCGGCGGCATCGCGGTCATCGTCACCTTGCTCTACCGCTATCTGCGCAGGATCGGCTGGCTTTGAAGCCTGTCGATTGCGACGAAAGTCTTACGCACAATCCGACGGATTGCGGTCAACGGCGATTGACCGCATCGCCTCGCAGGGCGACCCTGTGCGCCTCCACCGAGGGGATCTCCAAATGAAGGGTGTTTTCAACCATGTGCTCTGGGGCGCGGTCGCGCTGCTGGGCGCTTCGTGTCTGGGCGTCGTCGCCCTGCGCCAGGGCGAGCAGATCAGCGCGCTCTGGATCGTCGTCGCGGCGGTGTCGATCTATCTGGTCGCCTACCGCTACTACAGCCTGTTCATCGCCAACAAGGTGATGGGCCTCGATCCCCGCCGGGCCACGCCCGCGATCGTCAACAACGACGGTCTGGACTACGTGCCCACCAACAAGCACGTGCTGTTCGGCCACCACTTCGCCGCGATCGCAGGCGCCGGTCCGCTGGTCGGCCCGGTGCTCGCCGCGCAGATGGGCTACCTGCCCGGCATGCTGTGGCTGATCGTCGGCGTGGTCCTGGCCGGCGCGGTCCAGGACTTCATGGTCCTGTTCGTCTCCGAGCGCCGCAACGGCCGCTCGCTCGGCGACCTGGTCCGCGAGGAGATGGGGCCGGTCGCCGGCACCATCGCCCTGTTCGGCGCCTTCATGATCATGATCATCATCCTCGCGGTGCTGGCGATGATCGTCGTCAAGGCGCTGGCCGAGAGTCCCTGGGGCATGTTCACGGTCATCGCGACGATGCCCATCGCGATCTTCATGGGCATCTACATGCGCTACATCCGCCCGGGCAAGATCGGCGAGATCTCGGTCGTGGGCATCATCCTGCTGCTGGCCGCGATCTGGTTCGGCGGCAAGGTCGGCGCGGACCCGTACTGGGGCCCGGCGTTCACCTTCACCGGCACCCAGATCACCTGGATGCTGATCGGCTACGGCTTCGTCGCCGCGGTGCTGCCGGTGTGGCTGCTGCTGGCCCCGCGCGACTACCTGTCGACGTTCCTGAAGATCGGCGTGATCGTCGCGCTGGCGATCGGCATCGTCATCGCCAGCCCGGAGGTCACCTCGCTGAAGATGCCGGCGCTGACCGAGTTCGCCTTCACCGGCGACGGCCCGGTGTGGAAGGGCGGGCTGTTCCCGTTCCTGTTCATCACCATCGCCTGTGGCGCCGTCTCCGGCTTCCACGCGCTGATCTCCTCGGGCACCACGCCCAAGCTGCTGGCCAACGAGACCCACGCCCGCTACATCGGCTACGGCGGCATGCTGATGGAGTCGTTCGTGGCGATCATGGCGCTGGTCGCGGCCTCGATCCTCGACCCGGGCATCTACTTCGCGATGAACAGCCCCGCCGCGGTGCTCGGCACCGACGTGCAGAGCGCGGCCGCGGCGGTCAGCCAGATGGGCTTCGTCATCACGCCCGAGGCGCTGGAGCTCAAGGCCCAGCAGATCGGCGAGCACTCGATCATCTCGCGCGCCGGCGGCGCACCGACGCTGGCGGTCGGCATCGCGGTGATCCTGCACGACGCACTGCCCGGCACCGGCGACGCGGCGATGGCGTTCTGGTACCACTTCGCGATCCTGTTCGAGGCGCTGTTCATCCTGACCGCGGTCGACGCGGGCACCCGTGCCGGCCGCTTCATGCTGCAGGACCTGCTGGGCAACTTCGTGCCGGTGCTGCGCCGCACGGAGTCGTGGAGCGCCAACATGATCGGCACCGCGGGCTGTGTCGCACTGTGGGGCTACTTCCTCTACCAGGGCGTCGTCGATCCGCTGGGCGGCATCAACACGCTGTGGCCGCTGTTCGGCATCGCCAACCAGATGCTGGCCGGCATCGCGCTGATGCTGTGCACGGTGGTGCTGTTCAAGATGAAGAAGGACCGCTACGCCTGGGTCACGATCGTCCCGGCGGTGTGGCTGCTGATCTGCACCACCTATGCCGGCCTGATCAAGATCTTCGATCCCAAGCCGGCGCTGGGCTTCATCGCCCAGTCGCGCCACTACCAGGCGGCGATCGCCAACGGCGAGCTGCTGGGCGCGGCCAAGACCGTCGGCCAGATGCGCCAGGTCGTGGTCAACGGCTACGTCAACACCGGCCTGACCGTGCTGTTCCTGTTCGTGGTGTTCAGCGTGCTGTTCTTCGCCATCCGCGCGATCCTGCGGGCACGCCGCAGCCCGACGCCGACCGCGAAGGAGTCGCCCTACATCGAGCTGACCCCCGAGCAGCAGAAGGCATGGCTGTGATGGCCGCCGCCGGAGCGATCCGCTGATGGCCGGGCAACTGGTCACCGCCGAACACTTCGCCACGCACAAGCGTGTGTGGCGGAGGTTCGTGCAGACCGCGCGCCTGTGCTGCGGCATCCCGGACTACGACAACTATGTCCGGCACGTGCTGGAGAAGCATCCCGACCGCGAACCGATGGACTACAAGACCTTCTTCCGCGAACGTCAGGAAGCCCGCTTCGGCGGGCGCAACGGGTTCCGCTGCTGCTGAGCGGAACCGCGCGCGATCATGCGGCCGGGTCGACCGGCCGCAGCTCGCGCAAGCTGAGCACCACCGTCAATCCCGCGCCGTCCTCGTTGTCGAGCAGCTCGATGCTGCCGCCCTGCTGGTCCACGTACATCTTCACGATCGAAAGCCCCAGGCCGCTGCCGGTGACGTCCTGGGCCGCCGACAGCCGCGTGAACCTCTCGAACGCGCGCACGCGATCCTCCGGTGGAATGCCCGGACCACGGTCACTGATGGCCACGAACGGGCGGTGGTCGGTCGTACCCACCTGCACGCGCACGGGACCGCCGGCCCCGTACTTGATCGCGTTGTCCAGAAGATTCGACAGCACCTGATCAAGGAGCTCGGGATTCGCCAGTGCGTACGTCCCGTTCTCGACCTCCAGGCGCATGCTCACGCCAGCCCTGTCCGCATCGCGCGACAATCGCCGCACGACTTCGCCGACGTGGGCGGAGAGGTCGATCTTTTCCAGACCGCGATCGGCACCGGATTCCGCACGCGCCAGCGCAAGCAGCTGCAGCAGCAGCCGGTTCAGGCGATCGGCCGCTTCACGCGCATCGCCGAGCATTTCGCTGTCGACGTCCCGTCCCTGCCAGCGCTTGGCCAGCAGTTCGAGATTCATCTTGAGGACGGTCAGCGGAGTACGCATCTGGTGGGACGCATCCGCCGAGAAGCGCATCGCCGCCTTGTTCATCTCGTCGAGCCGGGTCAGCAACTGGTTGAACGCCTCGAGCGCCGGACGCAACTCGTTCGGAACGCCACGCAGGTCGACTGCCTGGAACCCCCGGACATCGCCGCTTCCCGTGCGCTCCAGGTAACGCTTGATCCGACCCAGCGGCCGGAGATTCCAGCGTACGGCCAGCAGCACGAGCCAGGCGGAAACCACCAGAAGGGCCGCCTCCAGCAGCAGCAACCGTCCCACGAGGTCGTCGCGTATTGCGCGTCGGGAATCCAGGCTCTGGGCAACGGTGACGATCACGTCCCGGTCCACCCCGACCAGCGCGACCCGCTGCGACACCTGCCGGACGGCATCGTTGCCATGGCGGGAATCGAGAATCGCGACGTCCCCGCGCGCCAGCGAGCCGGGGACCTGAAGGTCCGCATAGCCGGTGAGCAGCACCCCGTCCTGCACGACGCTGTAATAGACACTGTCACGCTCCGGATTGTCGAGCAGGCCGAGCACCCACGGCGGGATGTTCACCCAGATCCGGCCATCCTCCACCGTTGCACTTTCCGCGATCGCGCGGACCGCGCCAGTCAACAACCTGTCGGACGACAGGTTGACGACGCGCTGGATCAGCAGGGTTCCCCCCACTCCGAAGGCCACCGCGAACAGCACCATCGGCACGACCAGCACGACGAGGATCCGCAACGCGAGCGAATTTCGCGCACGGCCCGCCTCACGCCTCCAGGACATAGCCCCGCCCGCGGACGGTGCGCACCGTGATGCCGAATGGCGACAGTTTCCTGCGCAGCCTGCCCACGTGCACGTCCAGTGCGTTGGGAGTCACGGGATCCTCGTGGCTGAAGATCTCCGATGCCAGGCGCTCCCGCCCCACCAGCGTCCCGGGATGCACGGCAAGTGCGTCCAGCACCGCCCATTCCCGCGGCCTGAGGTCGAGCGTCTCGCCGTCGACGCACGCCTCGCCCTTGCCGCGGTCGATCTCCAGGCGCCCGATGCACAGCGTCGCGGTCAGCGCAGCGCCCTGGCTGCGCCGCGCCAGTGCCCGCACCCTTGCGCTCAGTTCATCGAGGTCGAATGGCTTGAGGAGATAGTCGTCCGCCCCGGCGTCCAGTCCCGACACCCGGTCGACCAGACGGTCCCGGGCAGTCAAGACCAGCACCGGAACCGTCGAGCCGCGCGCCCGCAGCCGACGCAGGACATCGAGCCCGTCGAGATCGGGCAGGCCCAGGTCCAGGATCACCACGGCGTAGACGACTGCCAAGGCTTCGTCGACGGCAAGCTGGCCGCGCGCAACGTGATCCACCGCCCAACCCTGCGTCCGGGCCGCGTTCATGATCCCACGCGCGACGGCCAGATCGTCTTCGACAACAAGGATGCGCATCGTTCCCCGATGACACGTTGGTGACAGGAACCTTTGACTACATTCCAAGAATAACAAGAGAAAGAAAGGCTGTTGCAAACGGGAGGGAGGTGGATCATGCGGACATGGCTGCAGCCCTGTCTGGCGGCCGCGAGCACGTTTTTTCTGGCCATCGCGCTGGCCGGCTGCGACGCCGCGCGCAAGATTCCAGGCAGTGGTGACACCCGGCGGATCACGGTCTACGGCACGCTCGAGGAGCATCGCGCCGCGCGTCTGCTCGCGTCGTTCGAGCAGCGGCATCCGGGCATCCGTGTCGACTACCAGCGTCGCGATTCCGCGCTCACCTACCAGCAGTTCATTTCCGACGAATCCCTCGGGCTACCGGCCGCGGACGTGGTCTGGAACTCGTCGATGTCGGCCCAGATCAAGCTCATCAACGACGGCCATTCCAGACCGCATCGCACCCGCGAACGGCGCGCGCTTCCCTCCTGGTCGGTCTGGAAGGACGAAGGCTACGCGATCACGTCGGAGGCGATGATCTATGCGTTCAACAGCAACCTCGTCGCTTCCGGTGACTACCCCGTCACGCACGAGGCACTGGCCAGGTTCATCAACGAGAACAGCGCGACGCTCCAGGGAAAGATCGGGATTCTCGACCTGGAGACCAACGAAATCGCCTTCATGGGCTACTCCCAGGACCTGATCGCATCCCGGAGCGCCGAAGGTCTCTACCTCGCGATCGCGAAGACCTCGCCGAAGGTATTCGAGACCAACCGGCAGCTCTACGAAGCCGTGAAGCAGGGAGACGTGTCGATCGCCTACAACATGCTCGCCTCCTATCCGCTCGGCGAGGATGCGCCGCATGTCAGGCCGGTAATGCCGACCGACTACACGTTGATGATCTCGCGGGTGGCCTTCATCCCCGAACGCGCACCGAACCCGGAGCAAGCCGCGGAGTTCCTCGACTTCCTGCTCTCGCGCGAAGCGCAGACCATCATCGCCGACGAACGCCTGGGCGCAGTCAGGCTGGATGTCGAAGATCCCACGTTCCGGGGACGACAGTTCAGGCCAATCCGGCTCGGACCGTCCCTGCTTGCCGATTTCGACCAGATGCGCAGGGAGCGCCTTCTCGGCCAATGGAAGGCTTCGCTTCATGCCGCTACATCGGATCTGAATCGACCCCGGCCAAGGCCGGATTCACGGGAGGAATGAATGCACAGCACCGTCGAGAAGGCCGCCAGCCTGGCCCTGGTGGTCGGAACCATCCTGCTTCCGGGCACGGCCAACGCAAGCCCTCCGGACCAGCAGGCACTGCTTGAAATCGTGGAAAGGCAATCGGCCGAGATCGAGATGCTCAAATCGCGCCTCTCGGCCCTCGAGAACCAGGTGCCCGCCGCGACGCCGGCGACCGTTGCCGCGGGCGGCAGCGGAATCGAATGGAGCGACGGCGCGCCGACCTTCACCGATCCGGATACGGGAACCGACTTCCGCATCCGGGGGCGGGTGCTGATCGACGCGAGCTCCACCTTCGGGTCGGACCACGACGACCGCAACATCACGACCACCGGCCTGCGTTCGGCCAGGCTCGGTTTCGAGGGCGGCGTCGGCGAGAACTTCTTCTACCAGTTCGAGAGCGAGTTCACGGACAACACGCTCGAAGTGAAGGGCGCTCTCGTCGGATGGCGCAGCAACGTCGGCAATCTCGGCTACGACGTCAGGTTCGGCAACATGCTCAACGACCGCAGCCTCGAAAGTTCGACCGGGAACGACGAGACCCCGTTCCTCGAGCGCAGCATCACCGCCACCGCACTCAACCCGACCCAGGGCTACTTCGGCGTCGGCGTCATGGCGCGCCTGTACGGTCGGAACTGGCACGCGAGCCTCCAATACGTCGGCGACGACGTCGACGACGACTGGTCCTCGAGCGACGGCAACGCGCTGATCATGCGCGCCCACTTCAACCCCGCGCTCGGCGGGGAGACGTTCGCGCATGTCGGTGGCTGGGGTTACCGGGAGGAACTCTCGGAGGCGAACCCCGGCTATTCCAGGAACACCGTGATCGGCGGTCGACTGAACGACAACGTCCGCGTGTCGCTGGGAGACATCGGCAGTTTCTCGGGCGGAGACGCCTATGGCCTGGAACTCGGCATCGTGCATCCGACGACCTGGGCGTTCGCGGAAGCCGGGAAACGCGATTTCGAGGTCGAAGGCCATGCCGCCTACGACAGCGTCCAGGCCGACACATTCAACATCTCCGTCGGCCACATCTTCGGCGGCGCCGTTGGTTATTCGAAGCGGAACGGACGCCTGTCACGGCCCGAGATCTCGTCGCCGATCAGCGCAGGCGGACCCGGCGCGCTGGAGATCCTGGCCAGATACGAGCGGCTGGACTACCGGGACGCGCCATACGGCGGCGACGGTTCCGCCATCACGCTGGGCGCCAACTGGCACCTGACCGGCTGGAGCAAGTTGATGCTCAACCTCATCCACTGGAAAACCGACAACAGATCTGGCCCGTTCGCCGGACCTGATTCCGGCAACACGGTCACCACGCGCATGCAGGTGTCCTTCTGAATCACCGCATCAATCACCGCAGGAGAACAGAGATGATCGACAACAATCGCAGGAAGTTCGTTTCGACCGGGCTGGCAGGGGTCGCCGCCATGTCGGTGGCTGGTACGGGCATCGCCCGGGCCGCGGCAGGCGGCGCCGCCGCCCCGACCAGCGTGGACACCGTGATTCCACCGCCCGCGCAGGTATACCTGCCGGTCACCGGCGAAGCCGGCAAGTTTCCCGTCCGCAGGATCCATTGCGTCGGCCGCAACTATCTCGCGCATATCCGAGAACTCAACAACAACGACGCCGAACCGCCGTTCTTTTTCCAGAAGCAGCGCGACATGATCGTCCAGAGCGGCGGCAAGATGCGCTACCCCGCCCTCACCGACGACTTCCAGTTCGAGACGGAACTCGTCGTCGCCATCAAGGCCGCGGGCTACAACGTCACGCCGGACCAGGTCCCCGATCTCATCTATGGATACGCGGTAGGCTTCGACATGACACGCCGCGACCGCCAGAGCGACATGAAGGCGATGGAAAAGCCGTGGGAAATCGGCAAGTCGTTCGAGGACAGCGCCCCCTGCGGGGCGATCACCCCCATCGCCAAGACGGGCTTCCTGGAGCGTGGCCGGATCCGTCTGGACGTGAACGACAAGGTCCGCCAGGACAGCGACCTCGACCACATGATCTGGAATGTCCGGGAGATCATCGTCGAACTTTCCAAGCAAGTGGAGCTCGGTGCCGGCGACCTGATCTACACCGGAACGCCCGAAGGCGTGGGGCCGGTCGTGCGCGGCGATCACATGGTGGCGACGATCGACGGGCTGGAGCCGCTGGTCATCGACGTCGTCTGACGCCAAGGCGACGACATGTCCGGGCTTGCCCGGGCATGCCGTCGCAGCTGCGTTGCGATCCATGAGAGCCGGCGCTGACGGGACCGCCCGGCCGTGTTGATCCTGTTCCGGAGAACTTGTCATGAAGGGTGTTTTCAACCATGTGCTCTGGGGCGCGGTCGCGCTGCTGGGCGCTTCGTGTCTGGGCGTCGTCGCCCTGCGCCAGGGCGAGCAGATCAGCGCGCTCTGGATCGTCGTCGCGGCGGTGTCGATCTATCTGGTCGCCTACCGCTACTACAGCCTGTTCATCGCCAACAAGGTGATGGGCCTCGATCCCCGCCGGGCCACGCCCGCGATCGTCAACAACGACGGTCTGGACTACGTGCCCACCAACAAGCACGTGCTGTTCGGCCACCACTTCGCCGCGATCGCAGGCGCCGGTCCGCTGGTCGGCCCGGTGCTCGCCGCGCAGATGGGCTACCTGCCCGGCATGCTGTGGCTGATCGTCGGCGTGGTCCTGGCCGGCGCGGTCCAGGACTTCATGGTCCTGTTCGTCTCCGAGCGCCGCAACGGCCGCTCGCTCGGCGACCTGGTCCGCGAGGAGATGGGGCCGGTCGCCGGCACCATCGCCCTGTTCGGCGCCTTCATGATCATGATCATCATCCTCGCGGTGCTGGCGATGATCGTCGTCAAGGCGCTGGCCGAGAGTCCCTGGGGCATGTTCACGGTCATCGCGACGATGCCCATCGCGATCTTCATGGGCATCTACATGCGCTACATCCGCCCGGGCAAGATCGGCGAGATCTCGGTCGTGGGCATCATCCTGCTGCTGGCCGCGATCTGGTTCGGCGGCAAGGTCGGCGCGGACCCGTACTGGGGCCCGGCGTTCACCTTCACCGGCACCCAGATCACCTGGATGCTGATCGGCTACGGCTTCGTCGCCGCGGTGCTGCCGGTGTGGCTGCTGCTGGCCCCGCGCGACTACCTGTCGACGTTCCTGAAGATCGGCGTGATCGTCGCGCTGGCGATCGGCATCGTCATCGCCAGCCCGGAGGTCACCTCGCTGAAGATGCCGGCGCTGACCGAGTTCGCCTTCACCGGCGACGGCCCGGTGTGGAAGGGCGGGCTGTTCCCGTTCCTGTTCATCACCATCGCCTGTGGCGCCGTCTCCGGCTTCCACGCGCTGATCTCCTCGGGCACCACGCCCAAGCTGCTGGCCAACGAGACCCACGCCCGCTACATCGGCTACGGCGGCATGCTGATGGAGTCGTTCGTGGCGATCATGGCGCTGGTCGCGGCCTCGATCCTCGACCCGGGCATCTACTTCGCGATGAACAGCCCCGCCGCGGTGCTCGGCACCGACGTGCAGAGCGCGGCCGCGGCGGTCAGCCAGATGGGCTTCGTCATCACGCCCGAGGCGCTGGAGCTCAAGGCCCAGCAGATCGGCGAGCACTCGATCATCTCGCGCGCCGGCGGCGCACCGACGCTGGCGGTCGGCATCGCGGTGATCCTGCACGACGCACTGCCCGGCACCGGCGACGCGGCGATGGCGTTCTGGTACCACTTCGCGATCCTGTTCGAGGCGCTGTTCATCCTGACCGCGGTCGACGCGGGCACCCGTGCCGGCCGCTTCATGCTGCAGGACCTGCTGGGCAACTTCGTGCCGGTGCTGCGCCGCACGGAGTCGTGGAGCGCCAACATGATCGGCACCGCGGGCTGTGTCGCACTGTGGGGCTACTTCCTCTACCAGGGCGTCGTCGATCCGCTGGGCGGCATCAACACGCTGTGGCCGCTGTTCGGCATCGCCAACCAGATGCTGGCCGGCATCGCGCTGATGCTGTGCACGGTGGTGCTGTTCAAGATGAAGAAGGACCGCTACGCCTGGGTCACGATCGTCCCGGCGGTGTGGCTGCTGATCTGCACCACCTATGCCGGCCTGATCAAGATCTTCGATCCCAAGCCGGCGCTGGGCTTCATCGCCCAGTCGCGCCACTACCAGGCGGCGATCGCCAACGGCGAGCTGCTGGGCGCGGCCAAGACCGTCGGCCAGATGCGCCAGGTCGTGGTCAACGGCTACGTCAACACCGGCCTGACCGTGCTGTTCCTGTTCGTGGTGTTCAGCGTGCTGTTCTTCGCCATCCGCGCGATCCTGCGGGCACGCCGCAGCCCGACGCCGACCGCGAAGGAGTCGCCCTACATCGAGCTGACCCCCGAGCAGCAGAA
>NZ_JAIWPT010000022.1 GCF_021191695.1 Proluteimonas luteida | reverse complement strand
CATGCGTCATCTGCGCACGCGACCCTACACCCCGCGCACCAATGGCAAGGCCGAGCGACTGGTCCAGACCAGCCTGCGCGAATGGGCCTATGCGCGCTCCTATACCAGCTCCGAACAACGCGCCAACGCCTTCCACGGCTGGCTGCATCACTACAACTGGCATCGGCCTCACGCCAGCCTCGGCTACAAGCCACCCATCTCACGCATTACGCTGAACAACGTGCTGGGTTTACACAGCTAGGGCTTGCCCATGAATGCTTCATCGTGCCTGCCGGCACTTCTCTACAGAACCAGTTCGTCGATGCTTGTGGGAACGCACCTGGCGCGACCGGACGCTGCCACAACGGACGATCCGCCGATCACCTGGCCGCGCCGGCGTGGCCGTCATCGCCGGGCGTTGGGATCGGGATCCCAGTCCGGCTTCCGCTTCTCGGCGAAGGCGCGCGGGCCTTCCTCGAAATCCGGATGCGACCAGTGCGACTTCAGCAGCTCCCAGCCGTGGTCATGCGCGGCGGGGTCGGGCATTTCCGTCGAGGCCCAGATTGCGCGCTTGGTGTGCGCCATCGCCTGCGGCGAATTGGCGGTTATCGCCCGCGCCAGTTCGCGCGCGCGCGCCAGCGCTTCGCCGGGGCCGGGTTCGAGCAGGTCGACCATGCCCAGCTGCCAGGCGCGTTCGGCCGGCATGCGGTAGGCGCGGCCGGCCAGTCCCAGCAACAACGCGGCGCCGAGGCCGGCCCGGCGGGCGATGCCGACCGATTCCAGCCCCGAGACCTGGCCGACGCTGACGTGCGAATCCATGAAGGCCGCCAGCGCGCTGGCGACGACGATGTCGCTGTCGGCGACGAAATGCAGGCCGCCGCCGTTGACCAGCCCGTTGACCGCGCAGACCACCGGCTTGGTGACGTGGCACATGCGCGGCGAGAAGCGATTGACCAGCGCGTGCGGCTTGTTGTGCAGCGTGCCCTGCCCGACCCGCAGCGTGCCCACGGAGGCGCCGGTGCAGAAATGCCGCTCGCCGGCGCCGGTGATGATCGCCACGCGGATCGCATCGTCGCGCTCCACGCGGATCCACGCGTCCTCCAGCGCGGCCAGCAATGCCGGCGTCAAGGCATTGCCTTCGTGCGGCCGATTCAGGGTCAGCGTGGCGATGCCGTCCTCGACATCGAACAGCAGGGCGTTGGCGTCGTCCATCGTGTCCTCACGGGAATCATCTGATTCGGGGAATGCGCGCCCATCCTGCCATGCAGGCGGTCGCATGCCGGGCGGGCCGCCGCAGGTACGGCCGCGGCGCCAGGCATCATCGGCCTTCATAGCGCGGCAGCCGTTTCTCGGCGAAGGCCACCAGCGCCTCGCCGAAATCGGCCGTGGCCACGCAGGCATCGAACGCATGCCGCTCGGCGGCGAGCTGCGCAGGCAGATCGCGCGCATGCGAATCGCGCAGCAGGCGTTTCATCCATCCGGTGGCGAGCGGCGGCCCGGAGACGAGCCGTGCCACGATCTCGTCCGTCTTCGCGGCCAGTTCCTCCACCGGCACCACCCAGTTCACCATGCCGATGCGCTGTGCCTCGGCCGCATCGAGCATGGGATTGAGCAATGCGATCTCCATGGCCCTGCGCAGGCCGACGATCCGCGGCAACGTCCACGACGCACCGACGTCGCAACTGGCGCCGACGTTGAGATAGGCCATGTTGAAGCGCGTCCCGGCCGCGGCGATGGCCAGGTCGCAGGCCAGGGCGAGGCTCAGCCCCGCGCCGGCGACCACGCCATGCAGGCTGGCGAGCACCGGCGCCGGCGAATGCGCCAGCAGCAGCAGGCCCTCGTGCATCGGATCGATCAGCGTGGCCGGCACGTCGGCCGGATCGCGCTGGAACACCTTCAGGTCGCCACCGGCGACGAACGAACGTCCGGCGCCCTGCATCACCACGGCGCGCACCTGCGGGTCGCGCGAGATATCCGTGCACACCTCCAGGAAGAGCCGCGCCACGTCCACGTCGATCGCATTCAGTACCGCGGGACGGTTGAAGGTGATGCGTGCGACATGGCCGTCGCGGCGATACAGCAGCGCGGGTTCCCGATTGCTCATCTGCAGCCCTGGTGTCCCCGGAACGCGGCCTTGCGGACCATCACGCACGACTCGACGGGATCTGCCCGACGTTGCCACAGGCGCACCGGCAACGCACGACCGGCAGCGACAACCTGTGGACCGGAGGCGACCGGACCGCGGCATCGGTGCAGGCGCCCGCATCGCTACCGCGGTCCGCCGCCTGCGGCGCTGCCAATGTCGCAAGCTGTCAAGAAAGCCGCGAAATCGCGGTGCTAGCTTGCCTTCGACGCAGGACGCATCCGCGCCCGATCCATGGCACCGCCTGCGTTCCGGACGACGCGGATGCGCGACCCGCCCACGGCAGCGCATGACGTCATCAGGCGTGGGAGCACCTGCGCGTTTCGAAGGAGGAACAACGATCCATGCAAGAGGCCTATATCGTCCAGGCACTGCGCACCGCAGGCGGCCGCCGCAACGGAAAACTGTCCGGCTGGCATCCCGCCGACCTGGCGGGCGAGGTGCTCGACGCCCTCGTCGACCGCTCTGGCATCGATCCGGCCGCAATCGACGACGTCGTGTTCGGCTGCGTCAGCCAGGTCGGCGAACAGAGTTTCCACATCGGCCGCAACGCGATACTGGCCTCGAAGCTGCCCGACAGCGTGCCCGCGGTCAGCATCGACCGCCAGTGCGGCTCGTCGCAGCAGGCGCTGCATTTCGCCGCGCAGGCGGTACTGTCTGGCACCCAGGACGTGGTGATCGCCGCCGGCGTGGAAAGCATGAGCCGGGTACCGATGGGCGCGCCGACGCGACTTGCGGTCGAGGCCGGCCTCGGCGGGCCATGGAGCGAGCGCATACAGCGCGCGTACGGCGTCACCGAGTTCAGCCAGTTCGCGGGCGCAAGGATGCTGGTCGACAAGTACGGCTTCACGCGCGACGACCTCGATGCCTACGCGCTGCGCAGCCACCGGCGCGCCGCTGCGGCGACGCAGGCCGGTGTCTTCGACGGCGAGATCGTAGCAGTCGCCGGCAGGGACGGAAGTCCGCACGCGACCGACGAAGGCATCCGCTTCGGCGCCTCGCCCGAGTCCATCGCCGCGGTGAAACCACTGGAAGAAGGCGGCGCGATCACCGCGGCCAATGCCAGCCAGATGTGCGACGGCGCGGCCGGTCTGCTGGTGGTCAGCGAACATGCGCTGAAGGTCCACGGCCTGACGCCGCTGGCGCGCGTGCACCACATGACCGTGCTCGGCGGCGACCCGGTGATCATGCTGGAGACGCCGATCCCGGCCACCCGCCGCGCGCTCGAACGCAGCGGCCTGAAGCTCGACGACATCGACCTGTACGAAGTCAACGAGGCCTTCGCCTCTGTCGCGCTGTCGTGGCAGCACGCGCTCGACGCCGATCCGGAGCGGCTCAACGTCAACGGCGGCGCGATCGCGCTCGGCCACCCGCTCGGCGCGACCGGCGCCAAGCTGATGGCCACGTTGGTGCATGCGCTGCGCGCGCGCGGCAGGCGCTACGGCCTGCAGGCGATGTGCGAAGGCGGCGGACTGGCCAACGTCACCATCGTCGAGGCGCTCTGAGATGGCGATCAGCACACCGTTCACGCGCCTGCTCGGTATCGAACACCCCATCGTCCAGGGCGGCATGCAGTGGGTGGGACGCGCCGAGCTGGCCTCGGCCGTGTCCAACGCCGGCGCACTCGGCATCCTGACCGCGCTGACCCAACCCACGCCGGACGCGCTGGCGCGGGAAATCGAGCGCTGCCGGTCGATGACCGACAGGCCGTTCGGGGTCAACCTGACCATCCTGCCGACGATGACCCCGCCGCCCTACGCCGGGTACCGGCAGGCGATCATCGACAGCGGCGTCAAGGTCGTCGAGACCGCCGGCTCGAGACCACAGGAGCACGTCGAGCATTTCAAGGCCAACGGCATCGTCGTGATCCACAAGTGCACCTCGGTGCGCCACGCGCTCTCGGCACAGCGCATGGGCGTGGACGTGATCTCCATCGACGGCTTCGAGTGCGCCGGCCACCCCGGCGAGGACGACGTGCCCGGACTGATCCTGATCCCGGCGGCGGTGGACAAGCTCGATATCCCGGTCATCGCGTCCGGCGGATTCGCCGATGGCCGCGGACTGGCCGCCGCGCTCGCGCTCGGTGCACAGGGGATCAACATGGGCACGCGATTCTGCGCCACCCGCGAGGCGCCGATTCACGACAAGGTCAAGCAGATGCTGGTCGACAACGACGAACGCGACACCAACCTGATCTTCCGCAGGCTGCACAACACCGCGCGGGTCGGCAAGAACAGTGTGTCCGACGAAGTGGTGAGGATCCTCGACCGCCCGGACGCGACCTTCGAGGACGTCGCCCCGCTGGTGCGCGGCGCGCGCGGCCGCGAGTTGCTGGAGACCGGCGACCTCGACGCCGGCCTGGTCTGGGCCGGGCAGTCACAGGGGCTGATCCACGACATCCCGAGCACCGCCGAACTGGTCGCGCGCATCGTCGACGATGCGCATCGGATCATCGAACGCGATCTGCATGCGCTACTGTCGTAGTGCATCCAGCCCCTTTTTCCCTTCGCCGATACGACTTCGAGAAGACACACCGTGAACAAGATACTGGTAGGCCTCAAGCGCGTGGTGGATGCAAATGTCCGCATCCAGGTCAAAACCGATGGTAGCGGCGTGGTCACCGACGGCGTCAAGATGGCCATCAACCCCTTCGATGAGATCGCGTTGGAAGAAGCGTTGCGGATCAAGGACAAGGGCCACGCCACCGAAATCGTCGTGGTCGGCATCGGTCCCGACGACGTGCAGCAGCAACTGCGCACCGGCCTGGCGATGGGCGCCGACCGCGCGATCCTGGTGCGGGCCGACGCCGCTGTCGAGCCCCTGGCTGCCGCGCGCATCCTGCTAAAACTGGTTGAACGCGAATCACCGTCGATCGTGCTGCTCGGCAAGCAGGGTATCGATGACGACAACAATCAGACCGGGCAGATGCTGGCCGCGCTGTGGGATCGCCCGCAGGCGACCTTCGCCTCAAAGGTCGAACTGGCCGATGGCGTTGCGCGCGTGACTCGAGAAGTCGATGCCGGGCTGGAAACCCTCGATGTGGACCTGCCCGCCGTCATAACCACAGATCTGCGGCTCAACGAACCGCGCTTCGTCAAACTTCCCGACATCATGAAAGCCAAGAAGAAGCCGCTCGACACGCTCGCGCTCGATGACCTCGGCGTGGATGCCACGCCGCAGTTCTCGGTCCTGAAATTCGCCCCCCCTGCCTCCCGCACCAAGGGTGTGCTGGTCAAGGACGTGGCCGGACTGGTCTCCGTACTCCGGCAGAAGGGGGTGCTGTGATGGCCAAGGTGCTGATCATCGCCGAGCACGCCCATGGCCAACTCAATCCATCCACAGCCAGGAGCGTGACCTGCGCAAGCGCCATGGAAGGTGCGCAGATCGACATTGCGGTGTTCGCTGCCGATGCTGCCGCCGTCGCGACGCAGGCGGCCGCGCTGCAGGGCGTTTCGCAGGTGCTGACCGTGAACCACCCCGCCAACGCCGAACCGCTCGCCGCCGTGCTGGCGCCTCAGGTCGCCTCGCTCGCGAAGGACTACAGCCACGTGCTCGCTCCCTCGACCACTTTCGGCAAGGATCTGTTGCCACGCGTCGCTGCCCTGCTCGGCGTCGGCCAGCTCAGCGACATCATGGCCGTGGAATCGCTATCGCGATTCCGACGCCCAGTCTACGCAGGCAATGCCATCATCACCGTCGAAGCGCCACGGGACCGAACACTGGTCGCCACCGTGCGCATCGCGTCGTTCCAAGCGGCCGAAGCAGGCGGCAATGCCATGATTGAAGCCGTCGCGCTCGATGTGCCCTTGCCGGCACATACTCGCCTCGTCGATCGCACGGCCGTCCGCAGCGACCGGCCCGACCTGCAAACCGCAACCCGCGTCGTCTCCGGAGGCCGCGCCCTCGCCAGCGCCGAGAACTTCAGCCTGATCCGGTCGCTGGCCGACAAGCTCGGCGCCGCGATCGGTGCCTCCCGCGCCGCGGTCGATGCCGGCTATGTCCCCAGCGACCTGCAGGTCGGCCAGACCGGCAAGATCATCGCACCGGAACTGTATGTCGCCGTCGGCATCAGCGGCGCCATCCAGCACCTGACCGGGATCAAGGACGCCGGCACCATCGTCGCGATCAATAAGGATCCAGATGCGCCGATCTTCGAGGTGGCGGACATCGGGTTAGTGGGGGATCTGTTCGCGATCCTGCCCGAGCTTGAAAGCACCCTTGCAGCGGCGTAACCACCCCGCTCGATGGCCTGGCGCTTGGCGCAGTCAAGCGCGTCGCAGCTTCATGCTGAAGCGGAATGTTTCGGCGGGGTAGAGGTTCACTGCGATTTCGGCAATACGGCCGGTGTTGGTTCTATAGGTTCGGCGGATCTCGACGACGCTCTCACCCGCAGCGACTCCCAATCCTGCCGCGATGCTCTCGGGAACGGGGCGTACCTCCAGCGACTGCTCGATCTCGAGCAATCGTTCGCCATACATCTCCTCGATCAGCATCCACACTGGACCGCGCTGCCTGCGCAGAATACGCGCCACGCCAGCGTACTCCGCGGCAACGAAAACGTCGGCCCAGCACAACGGCGGACCCGCCGCGGCATCCCTCGTGCGGAAGCCCCGCAGATGCAGCCAGCCTCCCGACTGCATCGGCAACCCCATCGCAGTCGCTGCTTGACTGTCGATGATGGCGCTGTCGTCAACAATGAACTTGCTTTCAGACGCGTATGCGATCAGCTCGTCGATCGAACTGACGCGATGCACGTTGAACGGCGTATCCGCCGCCGGTTGCAGCACCGTCGTGCCTGATCCTCGACGCGAGGACACCAGCCCATTCAGGCGCAGTTGCCGCAATGCCTCGCGGACGGTGTGACGGCTGACCGAGAAACACTCGGCCAGTGCCTCTTCGGTAGGCAACTGGGAGCCGACGGGGAAAACCCCCGTCAGGATGTCGTTGCGCAGGGAATCGACCAGTTGTCGATACAGTGGCTCCCCTGCGCCTCGTCCTTCTTCTGGGCTCGCCTTGCCGCGTCGCCCCAACGTCTTGTTCCTTGCGTCGGACTTGGCGAGGGGACGCATTGCGCGACGCTTCATGTCGGGTATTCTGCATGAATTGCATCGGATCCGCCTAGCGCCGCCAGCGGGCCGGCATCATGCCGCCGCCCGGTCAATCGTCGATCGCATGGCCCCGCTTGGGAATGAGAGCGGAGCGTTCGAAGCTGATGACCGGCACGCCCCCGGCCTTCATCCCGACCGTCCTGACGGTAACGATGCCTTGCGTCGGCCGGCTGGCGGATTCGCGCTTCCCGATCACGGTGGACTCGGCGTAAAGCGTGTCGCCAGTGAACACGGGGTTCACCAGCTTGATGTCCGTCCAGCCGAGGTTGCCGATGGCCTTCTGGCTCACGTCGCTCACGCTCATGCCGACCACGATCGACAGTGTCAGGCAGCTGTTGACCAGCGCCTGCCCGAACTCAGATTTTGACGCGTACTCGTTGTCGAAGTGCAAAGGATGCGTGTTCATGGTCAGCAACGTGAACCAGATGTTGTCGTTCTCGGTGACGGTCCGACCGGGCCTGTGCTCGTAGACGTGGCCGATCTCGAAATCCTCGAAATGGCGTCCGAAGCTCTCCCGGAAACGTCCGGGCGCGATCTCGATGCTGGTCTTTGTCATGACAGTTCCTTCAGAAGGTCGCGGTGTTGGTCCAGCGCGGGGCTGTCGAGGTCGAGCACGGACGGTTCGTTCAAGAAACGGATGGGGTTGGCGATGTGCGACCGGCCATCGTGGTCGTGGACATGCATTCCCCTGGCCAGCACCTGCGGGTCTTCGAACGCCTCGGGCAACGAGTTGACCACGCCGAAGCAGACTTCCAGCTGGGTCAGCCGTTGTGCCCAGCCCTCACGCGTGCCCTGCCTGAAAGCCTCGTCCAGAAAATCGATGACCGGCTTCTGGTGCGCACCGGGGCCGCTCAGACAGAGGTCGATCAGGTCCGGGCGATTCAGCGCTCCGAGCAGCGAGCGGACGAACTTCGGTTCCTGCCCGGCGAGGGCGATATGCGATCCGTCTCCCGTCCGGTAAATCCGGTAGAAGGCGGAACCGCCCGTGGTCCGTTCATGCTGCGGATTGGGCTGACGGCCTTCGGCGAACGTCGGGCCGACGACGTTGCGCTGCGCACTGAGCATGCAGTCCAGCATGGAGATGTCTATGTAGTCGCCCTGACCGGTGGCCTGCCGGCGCAGCAGTGCCATCAGCACCCCGCCCAGGCCATGCAATCCGGCAAGCAGGTCGGCCAGCGGCAGCGCAGGGATGGCGGGCTGCCCGTCGCTCCCCAAGTTGATGCTCAACATGCCCGAAACGGCCTCCACGCCCAGGTCATGGATGGGGCGGTCGCGATAAGGCCCGTCCTGCCCGAACCCGGTGAGCGAACAGTACACAATGCCGGGATTGAACTCGCGCAAGGATGCGTAGTCCACGCCCAGGCGTTTGGCGACGCCCGGACGGAACGACTCGAGGAAGACGTCGGCCTTGCCGGCCAGCTCCAGCACGGCGGCCCGGCCTTCGGTGCTCTTGAGGTTCAGGACGAGGCTTTTCTTCCCGCGATTCAGGTTCCGGAAGAAGACCGTGTGCGGCCCATCCGACACGCCGATGTGGCGACCGGGGTCGCCTTCCCGGGGTTGTTCGACCTTGACGACCTCGGCGCCATGGTCCGCCAAGACCATCGAAAGATAGGGGCCTGGCAAGAAAACCGACAGGTCCACCACGCGCAGTCCGTCAAGCTTCATTTCTACCTCGCTTCCTCTCGGTCATGACGGTCTCGCCATCCTCGCCCCGCGCCGAGCAGGCCTTGAGCGCCGGGCGCCTGCCGTCGAACTTCAAGGGATTGGCGAGTACGCGCAACTGCGGCTTGGCCGGATGCGATACGTCCGAGAGCATGCCGCTTTCACGGATGAAGTCGCTTTCAAGGGCTTCGGCCAGACCGAGTACAGGCGCAATCGGCAGCCGGCCCTCCAGCTGCTCGAGCCAGTAGCCGGTGGGATGCCGCCCGAATTCGGCATCGAGTACCTGGGTCAGGTACTCGCGATTCGCGTGGCGGGCTGCCATGGTCCTGAACTCCGGCATCTCGCCAAGGTCGGGCCGTACCAGCACGGCCAACAGTTCTTCCCAGAACTTCTGGGTCATGCACATGACGAAGACCCAGCCATCGGTGGTCTGGAAGGTCTGTACCGGAGCCACCGAGTAGTGCCCACTGCGGGGCTGGCGTTGGGTGACATCGCCTTCGTTGAGGTACCACGTTGCCGCATAGCCAAGCTGATGGACGGCGACGTCGAACAGGCAGGTGTCCACGTCGCAACCCTCGCCGGTCTCGCGCGCGCGCAACAGTGCCGACAGCAACCCCACCATCGCGGTTATTCCGGCCATGTGGTCGATGATCGAGGGAGCGCCAATGCGTGCCGGCGGCGTGCCGGGCTCGCCAGTAAGTCCCATCAGGCCCGACTCGGCCTGCATCAGATAGTCATAGCCGGGCCACGCGGTGCGGCTGGTATCACGCCCATAGGCGGAAATGTGGACGCATACCAGCGCCGGGTTCAAGTCGCGGAGGCCGGCGTACTCAACTCCGAGTTTCGCCGCCTGATCGCCACGGAGATTGTTCAGGAAGACATCGGCCTCGCGTATCAGGACGTCGAATGCAGCCCTGCCCTCGCCGGTCTTGAGATCGAGCTCGATGCTCTTCTTGCCCAGGTTCCAGCCCTGGAAGTACTGGCTGTCCGATTCGCCCAGGAAGTGCGGCCCGGTATGCCGCGCGGGGTCGCCGCCTGAGGCGGGGTTCTCGATCTTGACGACGTCGGCGCCGAGGTTGGCCAAGAACATCGAGCCATAGGGGCCGGCACCAAACTGCTCCATGGACAGGACCCGGACCCCCTGCAACGGCAGTTGGGAAGGTCTCGGTTGTCGCCTCTCGCATGCGTCGATCATGCGATCGGGTTCCGCTTGATCCATTGTTTGGCGATGATCAGGCGCTGCATCTCGTTCGTGCCCTCGCCGATGCAGGTCAGCGGCGCGTCACGGTAGAGCCGCTCTATGTCGTATTCCTTCGAATAGCCGTAAGCCCCGTGGATGCGCATTGATTCGGTGCTGTTTTCCAGGGCCGCTTCCGACGCGAAGTACTTGGCCATCCCCGCCTCCATGTCGCAGCGCTCGCCACGGTCGAAGATCGCGGCCGCGTCCAGCGTCAGCAGCCTGGCGGCCTGGGCGCGGGTCGCCATTTCACCCAGCTTCAATGCGATCGCCTGGTGCTCGGTGATCGGCTTGCCGAAGGTCCTGCGCTGCTGCGCATACCGGGTCGCCAGGCGGAGCGCGCCCTCGGCGATGCCGACCCCACGCGCCGCCACATTGATGCGGCCCAGTTCCAGGCCGCCGGTTGCCTGGTAGAAGCCTTGGCCCTCGACTCCACCGATCAAGTGTTCGGCGCCGAGCCGGTAGTCGTCCGCGACCAGTTCGCCAGAGTCGATGCTCTTGTAGCCGAGCTTCTCCAGCTTCCGGCCGCTGGTGAACCCCGGCCCCTTCGGCGCGATGAACAGGCTGATTCCCTTGTGCCGGGGATCCGCCAGCGGATCGGTCTTGACCAGCAGCGCAAAGCAGGACCCCTCGACCGCATTGGTGATCCAGGTCTTGGCCCCGTTGATCACGTAATCGTCGCCGTCGCGCCGAGCCGTCATCCGGATACCCTGCAGGTCGGTTCCCGCGTCAGGCTCGGTCAGCGCCAACCCGCCACGGATCTCGCCGGTAGCCAGCTTCGGCAGCCAGTGCAGCTTCTGTTCGGGGGTACCGAACTTCTCGATGGCGAGCGCGAGCATCAGATGCGAGTTGAACACGCCGGTGATCGACATCCACACCGACGAGATCCGCATCACGATCTTGGCATAGGTGCCGGCGGGCAGGCCGAGGCCGCCATACTCCGTGCCAACGGTCGCGCCGAACAGGCCCAACTCCTTCATTTCCTCGACGATCCGGGACGGATAGCGGTCGGCATGGTCGAACTCGCGCACGACCTCCGGACGTAGCGACCGCTCTATCCAGTGATCGATGGACGAAAGCAGCTCGGCTTCGTACTCGGGGGCGATTGCGCGGATTCGGAGCGGCTCGGACATTGGATACCCCCTGATTAAATATGTACGTACAACTTCGACGAGTATCGTATACTCGGGTCCCGAGTACAAGCGTTGCCGGGTGTTTTCCGTATTCCCCACGCCGGGCCGCTACGCCGGTGCTGGCCCCGCTCAGGACAAGCGCGCACATGATCCAAACCCGGCTCCGCAGGGCGCCTCGCCCATGAAGTCGTTGCAATCGCTCGACTGGCTGTCCGACGCGTTGGCGCCCGGGCAGGGCATCGTGCTTCATTCCGGTGCGGCGCACCCTGCGCGGCTGGCACGCATGCTTGCCGAATCGGCGGCGGCGCTGCGGGGGCGGCGGCTGCATACATTGATGCCCTGCGGAGATCTGCCTTACGCCGATCCCGGCGTGCGCGAGCAGTTCGCGATCACCGCGTTCCTGCCCGGGAGCGCCCTGAGGCCGGCGATGGACAGTGGGCACGTGGAGGCGCTGCGCGTGCCGCTGTCGCAGATCCCGAGTGCCTTCGACAAGGGCGAGTTCCCGGTCGGCGCAGTGCTGCTTCGCGTGTCTCCCCCCGATCCCGATGGATGGGTCAGCCTCGGCGTTTCCGTCGACTACATGCCCGCGGCGATCAATGCCGCACGATGGGTGATCGCGGAGATCGACCCGCACATGCCGCGGACATGCGGCGACAGCCGAATCCGCGTGGAACGGATCGATGCCTACGTGGATTCAACGGATCTTCCATTCGAGGCCCTGGCGACCGAATCGGACCCGATCGAAATCGCGATCGCCGAGCACATTGCCACGCTGGTCAGCGACGGCGACGTCCTGCAGCTGGGAGTGGGCAGCCTCCCGGACCGGGTCCTGGCCAGGCTCGACCACCTGAAGCACCTCGGCGTGCATACCGGCATCATCGGCAACGGGGCGATGCCCCTGATCGAACGGGGCGTCATCGACAACAGTCGCAAGGCCGTCTTCGCCGGCACCAGCGTCGCGACGATGGCATTGGGCTCGCTGAACTTCTACGGCTTCATCGACCAGAACCCGGCCATATCGCTGCACCCCTGCTCGGTGACCCATGACGCAGGCATCCTGCGACGACTTGGCTCGTTGTGCGCGATCAACTCCGCGCTCCAGGTCGACCTGAATGGTGCGGTCAATGCCGAATGGGCCGGCAGGCGACGGATCTCGCTGCCAGGAGGGTTGGCCGACTTCGCGCGCGCCGCCGCCGCCCAGACGCGCGGAAGCAGCATCATCGCCCTGCGCGCGGTCAATCGCTTTGGCGAATCGACGATCGTGCCGCGACTCGACGCTGCGGCCGAACCTTCGCTGGTTCCGCCGGAAGTCGACCACGTCGTCACCGAGTTCGGAATTGCGTCCCTGCGGGGCCGTTCGCCCTCTCAGCGCCGTCAAGCACTCCTGGCGATTGCCAGCCCATTGCACCGGGACATGCTCGCGGGTGCTTGAGCGCCGATCAGCGGTCGGGCGCTAGCCGGAGAAGCCGTACAGACGCTGCGCGTTTTCGGCCAGCACCATCTGCAGGCGCTGCGGATCCGTCACCGCCCGCGCCAGGACGTCCAGCAGTTCCCCCGGGTCGGGCATCTCGCGCCGATACTTCACATGCGGCCAGTCGGAACCCCAGACACACCTGTCCGGCGCCGCTTCGGCCAGTCGCCGGGTCATGTCCAGCGTATCCGTATACGGCGCCCCCAGCCTCGATACCCTGAAGGCGCCGGACAGCTTGACCCAGGCGCCCCGGGAGACCATCTCCAGCAATGCCTGCTGCGGCTGCTCCATACCCGGGCCCGCATCGACGTAGCCCATATGATCGATCACCACCGGCACGTTCAAGCGGGCGACCCGCTGCGCCAGGCTGGCCAGCTGCCGCGGTTCGACCAGGAACTGAAGATGCCAATCCAGTTCTTCGCACATGGCCGCATACCGGTCCAGGTGCGAAATGCCGACGCCGCCGCCGGTCGTGGTGTTCAAGCGAAGGCCGACAACGCCCGCATCCTTCAGCACCGCCAGTTCCGCGTCGTTTGCGTCGTGTTTGGTCACTGCGATTCCGCGCAGCCGTGCCCGGTTGGCACGCAACGCGCCGCACATCAGGGTGTTGTCCACGCCATGAACGCTGGGCTGGACGAGCACCCCGTAGGTCATGCCCACCGCGTCGAGCATGCCAAGATACTCTTCCACGGATGCGGGAGTCGGCGTGTAGCTGCGCTCCGCGATGTAGGAATCGCCGATGACATGGGCATGCGTGTCCACCGCCCCTGGCGGAAGCCTGAAACGGCTCGGGGGCGCGGGGCGGGGATGAGGCGGCGGGTCGATCTCGAAGCGATCCTCGGGCTCTTCTGGATGCATGAATCAAGCCCCGGACCCATCGACGCGGCGCACCGCGAAGGACAGCATTCCGTCGTCCCCTCAGTCTGGCGCGAAGAAGGCGCCCGCCTTGAATACCGTCGGCTGCGCCGCCACGCCATTCTTCCTGGAATCCCCGGCCGCATGGCGGCCCGTGCCGTCGGAGCGGCTCTTGAGCGCTTCCCGCGGGATGGCGAACTTCGGGTCCAGGTCGGATGAGTCCTCGACCACTGCCGCGCCGACCCGGAACATCACCAGGTTACCTTCCTCTTCATGCGCGTTGAAGCGATAGAGCGTTCCGCGCGGCACCATCACACCTTCGAACGGCCCGGCTTCGGCCTTGCTTCCGTCGCCGAAACAGAAGGTCGCGCGCCCCTGCAGAATCAGGAACACATGGTCCTCGATGTCGTGGCTGTGCAGCGCATTCTCGCCGCCGGCGGAGTACACCTTGGAATGCGCCCAGAGCAGAGGGGAGAGCCCCAAGAGTTCCATGGTTGCACCCGCGTCCAGCAACGGCAGCTTGCGCATGGAGAAGACGAGCCGTTCAGCGTGGCTCTTCTCGGCCGGAACAGGGGAAAGCGCTTGGTCTGTGTCAGTCATGGACCACTCCTCGCGTATCTACTAACGGTTTATTTGTACGTACAACTTGAGAAACATCGCAGCTGGTCCCGCCGCGCGAAGCGGCCTGCCCGGGCAGAGTTGAAGCCTCGGCTATCTCGCGGGACCTTCATCCGTCCTGCCCAGGATCGTGCGCGCATGCTCGACGACGGGCTTGTCGATCAGCTTTCCCTCGAACACGATCGCGCCGTGGGGGGTGGCCGCAGCCGCCTCCAGCACTCCCTTCGCCCAACTGACCAGTTGCTCATCGGGCAGGAAACACCGCTTGACCGTTGCAACCTGGACGGGATGGATGCACAGCTTTGCGCCAAACCCCAGCCGCCTTGCCCGCAACGTGTCTTCCTGCAATCGCTCGGCATCCGCAACCGCCAGCGTCACCCCGTCGATCGGCGCCGCCCGCTCGGCCAGCCTCGAAACCAGCACAAGCCTGGAGCGCGCATAGAGCAGCTCTTCGTCGCCACCCTCGATGCCCAGGTCCAGCTGGAAGTCGACCGATCCGAACGCCAGACGCTGGACGCCCGCGGCGAGGGCGAGTTCCTTCGCGCCTTCCAGGCCACGCGCACTTTCGACGATGGGAATTACCGGCAGGCTCCGCCCGGCAGCAGCCTGCAGTGCAAGCACGGGCGCGACTTCCTCCGCCTTGGGCAGCATGACGGCCGCCACACCAGGCAGATCCAGCAGCCTGCAGTCATCGGAGAACCATTCCGACTCGCTGCCGTTGATGCGCACGCAGGCGCGCATCCCGGCCTGCGCGAGCGCGGCCGCGACGTGATCTCGTGCCGCGGACTTGTTGCCCACGCCAACGGCGTCCTCGAGATCGAACACCACCATGCCGGCACCGCTCTGCGACGCCTTCTGGAAGCGCTCCGGGCGATCGCCGGGAACGAACAGGAAAGTCGACGGAGCGGTCATGCCCGAACCTCCCGAGTCCGGCTTGACCACCATGGCCCGCCCGCCAGGCACCTTCTCGAACTGGCAGGTCCGTGCGTCAACGGAACACCGGAACGCGTTTCAGTTGATAGAACATGATCGCGCCGACCAGCGTCGACACGGAACAGA
The DNA here is from genome assembly GCF_021191695.1 of Proluteimonas luteida. Classification (GTDB taxonomy): domain Bacteria; phylum Pseudomonadota; class Gammaproteobacteria; order Xanthomonadales; family Xanthomonadaceae; genus Luteimonas; species Luteimonas luteida. The sequence goes on along the minus strand of NZ_JAIWPT010000022.1, from coordinate 37,552 downwards.
TGACCAAGAACGGCACGAACGTGCCGCTGGTCTTCAAGATGTAGCTGAGCAGCAACGATCCCAGGGTGATCGACAACGCGATCGAGCCGAGAACGAGGCCGAGTACCGTGCTGTAGATCTCGACCCTGAAGTACTTGACCACAACATACGCCAGCACGTCTCCCTCGGCACCGATGCACAACCCGAGCACCACGACAGCCGACGCGATCACGAGTATCGAGGAGATGTCGGTGGCCAACAACAGTAAACCCACGCTTGGCAGGCCCATCGAGATCGCTGCCACCACGTAGGTTGGAAACCTGTCCAACGCCGCGCCGCACAACAACCTGCCGAGGAAAACACCCGAAGCAAACAGTGAAATGGCCATCGACCCCGCGTCGGAATCCACGCCCTTGTCAAGCAGCAACACCTTCAACTGGGAAGTCTGCAAGGTGAAGGCCAAGTTCGTCAGCAGCATGCCCAGGATGATCAGGCGGAAGGCCGGCGTACCAAAGATCTCGCGGTAGCTGGTCCCGGACGCGGGTTCCGCAGCTCTCTTGACCACATGCGCATCGGCGTTCTTGGGAATCAAGGCCAACGCCGTCAGGCCAACCACGGCGACCATCGCGGCGACCGCGATGTAACCCGCCCGCCAACCGTGGTTGTCGATGACCACGGAAATGAATGGAACCGATATCGCGCCGAGGGCGGCAGGCGTACAGGTCGCAATGGCCAGCGCAACCCCACGCGCGCGGTCGAAGTTGTGGGCGACCAGCCTGCTGTAGATGGTGGCGCTGGTGGTGCCTCCGATGATCACGACCTGGATCACGCTCAACGCAAAGTACTGCGCTATGGGACCACTCATCAGACTCATGCCGATGAACACCAGGGGCGCGAAAACCACGCCCACGGTGGCCATCCTCCTTACCCCGAAGGCATCGGTAAGCCGTCCGGCGATCGGTTGGCACAACACGGCCAGCACCGCAGTAGTGCCGATCAAGGCCAGAGCGGATCTTGTCCAGCCGAAGTTCTCGATCAAGTGGGGCGTCATGAGGTTCGCAACGTAGTGCGTGATCGAGTAGCCCGCCGCAAGCCCGAAGCCGGCAGCACTCAGGAAACGCCAGCTTTTGCGAAACTCACCGAAGTAGCTCATGCAATCCCTTGTGGATGCCCGACGAAGGCCCCGTGATGAAACCAGTTCCCGCGCGCCGAAGGAGCTTCCGTCCGGCGGGAAACGGGCAATGTGGTTCGATACGCCATCCACCGGACAGCCGGCTTCGCCGACCATCGGGTGCCAAACCATCCCCATGGCGGCACGCCAGCGCCAGGCACGCGGGTACGCGGGCCTGCACCCTGCGCATCAGAACCCGCTCAACCCACACCCTCCGACAGGAAGACCCTGAACTCACCGGCCGCCTTGCGATACGGCAAGGCCTCCTGGTATGCATCGCTCTCATACCACTCCAGCGCATCGGCCATGGAGGGGAACCGCAGGATGACGACCGCCTCCGCCGCCGGACCCTCCAGAACCTGCATCTTGCCGGTTTTCGCGGCGATGACCTCCAACTTGTCGATCGGCGCATTGCGCGCCACCGACGCATACTTCTCCATTCCGGTCGGATCGTGGGTCTTGTCGCGGATGATAACCACGTACGCACTCATGCCGATCTGCTCCTTTTGAGGACTTGAATCAAAACCGGTACTCCACGTGACCCATGATGATCCGTGGCGCGCCCTCTTGGACAACGTACGCACTCGGCGTCAACGACCCCCAAGTGATGTAATCCTTGTCGAATACATTGCGCACCGAAAGATAAGCGCCGAACCGACCGTCAGCCTTCTCTACGCCTACGCGAAAATTCACCATCGAGTAACCAGGCTGCGACGTGATCTCTGCATTTGTGTCATCAGTGTAATACTTGGAGTTGTAGGCATACAGCAGGCTGGAAACGAAATTCCATCCATCTGACACCGGATAGTTCACGTCCGCCGAGATATTTGCTTGAAACTCCGGCGATAGAATCATGCGATTCCCACTGACATCGAACGGTGCCACTCTCAACTCAGGAATGCCCGGGCTGGAGAAATTCGTGTACTTCGCATCCAGATAAGCTGCACCCAAGCCAAGAGAAAAAATATCGGTAACCCGCCAGTTTAGTGTTGCGTCGGCGCCAAAGGTCCGGGTCTCACCCGCATTGAAATAGACTGCGGCCAAGCCGGCGTAGCCGCTCTTGAGTACTTGGAGGTTACGGTAGTCGTTGTAAAAAATGGAGGAAGTGAACTGGATCCTGCGATCAAGCATGGTCGTACGCACACCGACCTCATAGGTATCCACTTCTTCTGGCCCAAGCGCGTTCAGCACGTTCAACGTCTGCGCTGGATGAACCATCGGGTTAACCCCACCCGTCTTCATGCCCCGCGCCCAGCGTCCGTAGATCGTGCCGCCACGGTCAAGCGCGTAGCTGACCGTCAACGACGGCAGGAACCTGGAAACGCTGTCACTGTCCGAAACCGCCGGTGCGGGCCGACCGTTGACCACAACCTGGTTGACCGGGTCATAGATGGCCACCGAGCCGGCAGGAAATTCCGCCGTTTTGGTGTCCTCGACGAATCGTCCGGAGCCTATGACACTTACTTTATCGGTGGCATCGTACTCGCCCTGGAAATACACCGAGTAGCCATTGCCACCGGTCAATGCCTTAGTTGCCGCATAAGTCTGGCCAAGCAGCATCGTGGCCGTCGAGTTGTCGATCTCTTCATTGTAATAGGTGATACCGCCTGTCCAGCGAAACGGACCTTCCCCGTCGGAAACTGCGCGGAGTTCCTGATAGAAGTTCTGTCGCTGGAATCCTGACAGAAATCCGGCAGACGGCACCGCGCTTCCGGTCACATCGGATCGGAAGTCCGACTCATTCCAGCGAAACGCGCTGATCGACGTCAGCTGGAACCCTGATATTTCGATATCCGCTTTGGCGGAAAATCCGTAGTCCTTCAGCTTGGTGTACGACTCGATCGGCGCTGCCGCTTGGAATGGTGCGTAGTTGCCGTTCGGATATACGTAGTTCATCGGGAGACTGGCCGATCCGAATCCACCCGAATTCATCAGCGCCTGATAAGTGCCATATACGCGCGGAAGGTCCAGGGTTTTCCAGGCGTTTCCATTGGCGTCATCCTTGTCGGTATAATCTGCAGCCAATCGGACCTGGATGCCATCGCCAATGAACAGCAGCTTGGCCTCGATGAAGGACTCGTCTTGATTGCTTAGATCGCTGACCTTGGCGAGCGAATCCAGCTGGACTGCGACTTGCGGATTAGCTTGAAGATAAGCATGCTGTCCAGTGTCGCCGTAGCCCGCAGCTTCCGCCGCACTCAAAGCGGCATAGCTTGCGTACGGATTCTTTAGCGCCTGATTGTCGATGTAGTCATTGTGCACCCGGCGGGCAACCGTGAGATCAAGCGCGGCGTTCTGGTTAAGGGGAATATTGAAGTAGCCACTGACGTTGGCCGTGCTCTTGCTGCCATACCCGAGCCGAAGATCACCTTCGAAGGCTGAAGGGTCAGGCTGCCTGGTGATGATGTTTATCACGCCCGCGGTGGCATTGCGGCCGTAGAGGCCACCCTGCGCACCTTTCAGGATTTCGATGCGATCTACGTTACCGAGGTCATCCACGAGGCTTGCATACATACGAGGCACGTCGTCGATGAAGCTGGTCACCGATGGATCCGCGCCAATCTGGATCCGGTTGCCAATGCCCCGAATGAACGTCTGCGTGTAACCGCTACCGGTATTGGTGATCAGGCCCGGGGTATTGTAGCGAAGATCTGTGATGCCCTTGATGCCGGTTGACTGGAGCTTCTCACGGGTGATTGCAGTCAACGAGAACGGCACATCCAGCAGATTCTGCTGTCGGCGTTGAGCAGTTACTATTACCGCATCGAGAGTTCTTGCCGTGTCTGCATTATCAGTCGCTGCCGGCGCAATCCCCACCTGCTCGGCCGGCTCTTCGCTGTCCCCCACGGCAACTGCCTCTTCACCGTTCCGCTCCACCGTTTGGGCCGTCGCAAGCGTCGAATGCAAAGCGGCGAAGATGGCAACCGACAGCGTCGCCTTGATTTTTTTCTGATTAATCACTCGTCCCTCCCGAGTTATTAATGATTCTGACTATCGGATGACGGGATCCTTCTGGATTTCCTTCAAAAGAAATCCGTGTACCAGTTCTTGTATTCGTCATGCCCCGGCACGTCGCGTGCATTCGCTACGCCGTCGATCACCACTTGGACCACTGCAGGCTTTCCACTCGCCAATGCACGGGCAACAGCCGGCGCGATGTCTTCGGTACGGTCGACGTATTCGCCGTGGGCGCCAAACCCTTCTGCAATTTTGTCGAGTCGCAACTGGTTGCCCCAATGCGCCTCCGTCTCGGTTGTGTCAGGCCCAAACATCCCGCGATAAACACGGACCTCCAGACCCCACGCATAGTCACAACCAACAATGCACAGAATGGGCAGGTTCTTGCGTACCGCAGTCTCCAACTCCGAGATATGGAACAGGAATGCAGAGTCACCCGAGATAAGGACTACTCGGCGATTCTGGCCGACTGCCAGCTGCGCACCGATTGCATGTGGCAAGCCGGTGCCTAGATGACCAAAGTTCTGACTCCATAGAACATCTCGTGGCTGTATTTGCGCGTAAGTCCAAGTGTAGATATTGACTGCACCGCCATCACGGACCAGCACGCAATCCTTAGGCAGGCCTCGCGTGGCCTCGACCAGAAATCGGGCTGGATGAATGGGTGACGAACCGCTGGGCACCGATGCGAGCGCATTCGCTTTGTAGTCCTTGTGTGCTTGAATCCAGTCAGCGAGCTCGGGCCGGGGCTCGCGGGGCGCCTCGGGTAATTTCCGGACCAACTGGGGCACCACGTCACAGAGATCACCTATCAACGGCACGTCGACCGGACGATTGACGCCGATGGCCAGCGGATCCTTTTCAACATAGATCCACTTGCGGTCTGTATTGCCCTTCTGCCAGTGTCCTTCCTCGCCGGAACGCACCGGTTCGCCGATCTCTGTACCGATCGCAATGACCAAGTCCGACTGGGCGACCGCGGCGATTCCGGCTGGGGAAAAACCGAACGGGAACGTCCTGTCCTCGAATCCTTCGATTGCCGGGCTTTGCGGGAACGTTTCGATGATCGGGCACGCCAGCTTTCGCGCCAGCGCGCCAACATGATCCAGGCCGCGCGATGCGAATGCACCATGGCCGACCAGCAAGATCGGATACGCGGCTGCGGAAATCAACTTTATCGCGTCGGCGACTCCAGACGCACTGGCTTCCTGTCTTACCAGTCGATAGGCCTCGCGCGATACGGGCGGCGGCAAGTCGAGTTCGGCATTCATCGAATTCATCGGGACTTCGATGTATACCGGACCCGGCCGTCCAGAGAGTGCGCGACGGATCGACTCGTGCACGATCTCATCGGTCTGTTCTGGGTACTCGATGATTCCGATGTATTTTGTCGCCGGTTCGATGTACTTGTACTGCTGCGTGTACTGGATGCGACCGCGGCGTACGCGCTGATCGGCGATGTGCTTACGCTGTCCACCAATAAAGATGATCGGCGACCCTTCCTTCGCAGCACAGATCGCCGCGGGCACCAAGTTCGCAACACCGGGGCCCTGGTTGCCAACGACCAGACCTACTTTTCCGGTCATGCGCGACAAACCTTCGGCCATGAACCCACCTGCAGCCTCGTGATGCGGCGCTACTACCCGCCACCCTCTCTCCTCCGCCTGGTTGAACATGCGAACGAAACTGGGGTCCGGGATTCCGAACATCGTCTTGACGCCCTCGACCTCAAACAGTTGCAGAATTCGTTCTGAAACATAAGTGGACACCCGGAACATCTCCTTTCATTTACTGAAACTGCGCACGATCGCGGGCGCGATGTGATCCACAAAAAAATGCAACTTTCGTACTTATTCCATGGATCATTCGATCTCAAACCACGATCGTTGGAGAAGGAGAGATCCGCTTTACTCCGCTTGGCCGTAACCGTATCAGGCGAGATCGGGGAATCTATTGATCATTTGCGACATAGCTCCCACTCACAGCGACGGGTGGATCGCTCCGACTTACTCTCCGAGCCGAGAACCACCGAAGCAATGCCCCGAACTCTGACAGCATGCCGGAGAGCATTGACGGGGGACGAATTCTCGGACCGCTCTATCAGGCACGATCACTCGCGAAGACAGCAACTTCCGCACGATAGCTTCCTCGCCAAAGCAATGGGCGGGGGGTAGCAAATGATGAGCGCCGAACCGCATTGGCTCTCTTCGGATCCCTTCCCCGCCGCTCGCGGCGCACCGCTCGTTGTAGGAGCGACTGTCCTCACCCAAGCCGCCGCCATTCACCCTTTATGTCTGACTACGGGCCACAGCGGCGAGCCGGGTAGGCAGGATGGCAGCCCACGACTCATCGCCGGGTTTGTTCATCCAGAAGTCGGACCGGGCGTATAGCCCACATACGACACCTCTTCCAGGAACGCCTCGAACCCGAATGCGCCCCACTCCCGGCCGTTTCCCGACATCTTGCAGCCGCCGAAGGGCGAGTACGGGTCGAGCAGGTCGAGGTCGCCGTTGAGGTTGACCTGTCCCGCGCGGATCCGGGCGCCGACCTCGCGCGCCTGCTCGATCGTGCCGGCGTGCACGTATGCGGCGAGACCATAGGGCGTGTCGTTGGCGATGCGCACGGCATCGTCCTCGTTGTCGAAAGGGATGATCGCCAGCACCGGTCCGAAGATCTCCTCGCGCGCGATCGTCATGTCGTTGCCGACATCCGAGAAGATCGTCGGCCTGACGTAGTAGCCCTGTGCCAGGCCCTCCGGCTTGCCGGGACCGCCGACCACCAGCGTCGCGCCCTCCTCGATCCCCTTTTCAATCAGGCCCTGCACCCTGCTCCACTGCGAGGCATTGATCACCGGCCCCACAAAGGCGCCGCTGTCGGGCGGCCCCACCTGCAGCGTTTCCGCGGTCGAGCGCGCGATCTCGACCACTTCGGCCAGGCGCGAGCGCGGCACGATCATGCGCGAGGGCACCGAGCAGGTCTGCCCAGCGTTGATGAACATGTAGCGCACGCCGGACGAGACCGCCTTCTGCAGGTCCGCGCCGTCGAGGATGACGTTCGGGCTCTTGCCGCCGAGTTCCTGGTGCACGCGCTTGACCGTGGACGCCGCATTGCGCGCCACTTCGATGCCGGCGCGCGTCGAGCCTGTGATCGACACCGCATCGACGTCGGGATGACCGCTGAGCGCGGCGCCGACCACGGCGCCTTCGCCGAAGAGCATGTTGAACACGCCAGCCGGCACTTCCGCTTCGTCGAGGATCTCGGCCAGCACCTGCGCCGAGTACGGCGCGTACTCGGACGGTTTCAGCACCACGGTGCAGCCGACCGCCAGCGCCGGAATCACCTTGGTCATCACCAGCGACACCGGCCAGTTCCACGGCGTGATCAGTGCGCAGACGCCGATCGGCTGCCTGCGTATCAGGGTCGAGCCGCGCTCGGTATCGAACCGATAGTCCTTGAGCACATCGATCGCGACGGCGATGTGGGTGGCTGGAAGCGGCACCTGCGCCTGCTCGGCCAGCCAGGCGGGGCAGCCGAGTTCGCGGATCACCGCCGCGATCATGTCCGGCTTGCGCGCCTCGAACACCTCGGCGATACGCTGCAGCAGCGCAATGCGCGCCTCGCGGCTTGTGCGCGAGTAGCTGTCGAAGGCCGTGCGCGCGGCGGCGACGGCACGGTCCACGTCCACGGCGTCGCCCAGGGCGACACGCCCCGACGGCAGCTCGGTCGCCGGGTCGAGGAGTTCGAACGAACCGGTCCCGGAAGGCTCGACCCAGCGGCCGTCGATGTAGAACTTCAGGCAATCGCGCATCGGATATCTCCCGGTTATCCCGTGTTCCCCGCCCTGGCTATGCCGCCGGCCCGGGCTGCGGGACTCATTGCTCCCGCGGCATCCAGACCGAACTGCGTCCGAACTCCGACAGGTACTTGGTCGAACTCCAGCCACCGTCGACGACGATGGTCTGGCCGTTGATGAAGCTGCCGCCCGGCGAGCACAGGAACGCGACCGTGCTGGCCACGTCGTCCACCGTGCCCAGCCGCGTATGCGGGGTCATTTCCACGTTCATCCGCCTGAAGCCCTCGTCATGCAGGCGCCCTTCGGTCATTGGCGTGACGGTGACGCCGGGGGCGACGGCGTTGGCACGGATGCCAGCCGCACCGTACTGGCAGGCGATGTGCCGGGTCAGCCCGCCCAGGCCGGCCTTCGCCGCCGAGTAGGCGCCGCCGCGCAGGCCACCGACCACGGCGAAGGTCGAGGTGATGTTGATGATTGCCGAACCGGGCCGCATGTGCGGCAGTACGTCGCGCGAGAGCCGGAACGGTGCGCGCAGCATGACGCCGAGGAAGTGGTCGAGGTTGTCGTCGTCCACCTCGTGCAGCGGCTTCGGGCTGCCGATGCCGGCGTTGTTGACCAGAAAATCGATGCGTCCCCAGCGCTGCACGGCCAGTTCGACAATTCGCCGCGGCGCGTCGTCGTCGGTGACGTCGATGGCCAGGGTCGCGATCCGCGCCGGATCGCCGATGTCGGCCTCCAACCCGCGCAACTTGTCCGGGTCGCGGCCGACGCCGAGCACCGCCATGCCCGCTTCCGCCAGCTTCAGCGCGCAGCCGCGGCCGATGCCGCTGCTGGCGCCGGTGATGATCGCGACCTGGCGACCGTCACCCACGTCCTGCCCGCCGCTGTCGCCCGCGACGCTCATCGTGCTGCCTCCGTATCCGGGGCCGCGCGCCGGGCCGCGAGCGTGGCGCGGATCCGGTGCTTGAGGACCTTGCCGGTGTCGTTCTTCGGCAACGTGTCCCAGCACACCACTTCCTCGGGAAACTTGAACGTCGCCAACCCGCGCCCGGCCAGGAACGCGCCCACCGCCGGCACGTCGGGCGCCTGCGATGGCGTCGCTGGTACGATCACGGCGCAGGCGCGCTCGCCGGTGCGCGGATCGGGAACGCCGACGATCGCGACTTCCGCGATCTGCGGATGATCCTGCAGCATGTCCTCGATCTCCTTCGGCGAGATGTTCTCGCCATGGCGGATGATGATGTCCTTGCTGCGGCCCGAGATCACCAGGTAATCGCCATCGACCCAGTGGCCCAGGTCGCCGGTGCGGTAGTAGCCGTCGTCGTCGAACACGTCCGCCTCGTCCTCCGGGTGCAGGTAGCCCGCAAGCATCTGCGGCCCCTGCACGAGGATCTCGCCCTCGCCGTCGGCCGCCCGCGACGCGACGGCCAGCTTCACCGTGGCGACGCCCGGGCGTCCATCGGTCTCGGCCGCGTACGCGAGGTCCGCACGGTCCGGGCAGCCGACCGTGGTCACCGGCACCTCGGTCGATCCGTAGACGCGGGTCACCGCGGCATTGGCGAAGTGGGCGGCCGCGCTGCGGATCAGCGACGGCGGCACCGACGCGCCGCCGCAGACGAACAGCTTCAGCGCTGGCAGGCGCTCGCCCGCCCGCTTCGCCGCATCGAGCAGTTGCTCCAGGAATGGCGTCGCGCCGCAGATGTGGGTGCAGGGCACGGTGGCCGCCAGGTGGAGCGCCGTTTCCGGCTCCCAGCGGTCCATCAGTATCGCCGTCGTTCCCAGCAGCAGCGGTGCCTCGAAAGCGTAGATCGATCCGCCGATGTGGCTGACCGGTGACGGCACGAGGAAGCTGTCGCCCGGCGCGACCCGCCAGTTGCGCCCGATCTGGCGCATCAGCGCATGCAGGGTGTTGTGGGTGTGGAGGACACCCCTGGAACGGCCGGTGGTGCCGGAGGTGTACATCACCATGCGCACCGCGTCCGGGTCCAGCACCGGCAGCTTGGACGCCGGAGCCGACGCGAACAGGTCCGCGTACGCCGTATGCGCGCCTGCCTCACCGCGCACCACCACCACTTCCGGGCGCAGCTCCAGGCTCGCGAGCACCCGGTCGAACATTGCGGCGTAGTCGTGCCGGCGGAACCAGGACGGGATGAACACCAGGCGGGCACCGACATCCCGCAGCTGGAACTGCAATTCGTGATCGCGCAACGACGGCAGGACCGGATGCGCCACCATCCCCGCCAGCGTGATCGCGTGGTAGATGACGACGGCCTCGTGCCAGTTCGGCAACATGAAGGAGACCACGCTGCCGGCGGGCGCGCGGACCAGCAGCGCGCGTGCGAGCGCTTCGGCCTGCACGTGCAGGGTACCGGCGTCCAGTCGCGCATCGCCGTCCACGACGAGTGCGCGCGCGGGGAATTCCGCCGCGGCCCGCCGCAATGCGTCGGCCAGGGTCTCGTCCACCCACCAGCCGCCGCGATAGGCGGCGCGTGCGCGGGCCGGGTCCCAACGAAGCGAGAACCTTCCGCTGTGTCTTCGCTCTGTGATCTCGTCGCCAGCCATCGCATCACCTTGGTGGACTCCGCGCGCCCGTGCTGCCACGGATGCCGGACGATGTCCGCATTCCCGCGTCGGCGAGGTGTCGACAGGCGGTGGTGGACGCATGCGCCCTGTTGCCGGCACCGTCAACGAAGCCGCGTACCGGCAATGATCGTCAGGCGGGCGACCCCGCGTCTTGATGATTGGCGACAGGCGCCTCACATGCCGCGACGCCTTCCATCGCATGCTTCATCGCAAGCCCCGGGCGTTCGCGCTCCTTGCCCGGGAACTTTCCGCACGCCGCTGCGGCGAACGATCAACCCTGCTGGATGTTGGCCGAACAGGCGGCCACTGCGCCGGACCTGTGACGCATCCTCAGTTCCCGCGGACTGGCCGAGAACCAGCGGAAGCAACTGCGCGACAGCACGGAGGTTTCCGCGTATCCCAGCTTTTCGGCGACGCGCTTGAGCGGCATGTCGCCGTTCTGGATATAGCGCAGCGCCAGATCGCGCCGGATCTCGTCCTTGATGTCCTCGAACGAAACGCCCTCGGCGCGCAGCCTGCGCTGCAGGGTACGCGGGTGCAGGCAGAACTCCGCGGCGATACGTTCGTTCGTGCAGTCCTTGCTGCCCAGGTACTGCTGGACGAGACTGCGTACGCGCGCATGGATCGAAGCTTCCGTATGCGGATAGCGCGCCTCGATGAAGGACGTGGCCATCTCGTACACGCGAGAATCCGGTTCCACCACCGGGCACAGCAGATCGTCCTCCGTCAGGATCAGGCCATCGGCCTTCTGGCCGAAGACGACCTCGCAGCCGAAGAACTGGCGATAGACCCGGACCGATGTCTGCGGTTCATGGCTGAAGAGGATCTTGCGGACGCGTGCGCCGCCACCGGTGAGCTCCCGGATGTTCAGACTGGCGAGCATCAGCGCATGCTCGACCGCCTGCCGCTTGTCGGGCGCGCGATCGAGCAGGATCTCGAGCCGGACCAGCAGTCTGTGGTTGGGACGGTCTGGTTCGAAACGCACGCGCGTGGCAACGCTGTAGGCATGGATGTTCTTGGCGCAGTAGCCGATCGCCTGGCCGAGCGTCTTCGAATTCTTCATGACCACGCCGATGGGACCGATGCTCCGGTTGCCACCCTGCATCGCAGCCAGGCGCAACCCGAAATCGGGACACTCAAGATCATCGGCAGCGCATTGCATGGCACGCAGAAGGGATCGATATTCGATAAAGGCGCCCGCTGTATCGAGCAGCTTCGGATCGATCAGGGCATGTTCGAGGATTGAATCCGGACTGCCGCCCAACTGTCTTACCAGTTCGGGGAAGCAACGGAGACTGTCGATTTCCACGATCTCGGGGGGAGCGCGGAATCTGACTTCGCCATCGCCGCCTCCCACACTATCACTATCACCATGCTCGAACTTCTCGGCATCGTCCAGATTCATCCCACGCCCTCCCACTGCCTTGCTTGAATTCCGCGTAGCGCCCTTGGGACCGCAAGGTCTAATGAAGCCGGAGCACTCGGTCGCCGGCAGATGACTCGCATGAATCGTCGATTCGATGCTAGCCCGGTGCCGTTCGCACGGTCAATGCTGCACCACAGCACCGGACAGAACGCCGCGCACGTGCGCCACAGAATGCCGCCGGCATCGTCAACACGAACAACTGCATCCGCTTCAGAAACGGGTTTCCTGCCACGCGGACGTGCCGTACCACGCGAGGACCACATCCCGCTTCGTGATCGCCACATGCGCCCCTACATCGCCACCCGCTTGCGGTTGTCCGACGACACCCGGTCAATCAGCTTGTTGTAGGGATCGAAGCCGGCCTCGTACGGCACCTCGTCGACGGTGACGGTGATCACCGGTGATTCGCCGGTGATGTGGTGGCGCTGCAGATAGAGCACCTTCTCGTCGCGCTCCTTGCCGGAGAGCCCGCGCGCGAACACGCCGACCTCGATCCAGTCGTCCAGCGTGCCCGGCGTTTCCCTGCCGGTGCCGTCGGCGTAGCGCTTGGCCGCGTGCAGGGCCAGCGTGACGTCGTACTTTCCGTCGGGCCGCCGCTTCGCCGCGGCGGTCACGACGCGGTTGTCGTAGAAGCCGATCTTCTCGAACAGGTCGGTGATCAGGTCCTGCTGGTCCGGCCCGGCCTCGGCGCGGATGTAGTCCAGCAGTTCGGCGGACGTGGTGTAGGGAGGCTGCTGATACCCCTTGTCCTCGAGGAAGCGCTTGAGCGCACGGTTCAATGCCGCCTCGCCAATCTCCTCGCGCAACCGGTAGAACACCAGCGAGCCCTTCTGGTAGTGGATGTACTGCTGGTTCTCGACGCGATACAGGGGCAGCTCTTCCAGGCGCTCCCCACCTCGGCCGCCGAGATAGCGGTCCAGTTCGTACTTCAGGAACTGGCGCATCTGCGTGCGGCCGTATTCCTGTTCCATGACCATCAGCGCCGAATACTGCGACAACGATTCGGACAGCATCGTCGCGCCCTGCACGTTCGCGCCGATGACCTGGTGCGCCCACCACTGGTGCGCGACCTCGTGCGCGGTCACGTAGAACACGTAGTCGAGCTTGTCCGCATCGCGCAGGTCGGCGATGAAGCCGATCGACTCCGAATACGGCACCGTATTGGCGAACGCCTGCGCGAAACTGGCATAGCCGGGGAACTCGATGATGCGCAGTTGCCGGTGCTGATACGGGGTGAAATTGGCCTCGTAGTAGGCAAGGGACTTCTGCGCCGCCTCGATCATCCGGTCGACGTTGAACGGGTGCTTGGGATCGAAGTACACCTCGATCGGGATCTCCCCGTACATGCCCCTGCGGACCTCCCAGCGCGCCGACAGAAAGGCGTAGAAGTTCAGCATCGGACGGTCCATCGCGTAGCTGAAACAGCGCCGGCCGTCGCGCTCGAACTCGCGTTCGATATACCCGGGCGCCAGCACGGTCTGGTCCGGCGCCGTGCAGATCGTCGTGCTGAAATCGATCCAGTCCGCGTCGTCTCCCAGATAGTTGTTCGCGCGGGCGGCCTCGTCCTCGAGCCTGGGCATGCGTCGCGGTTCGCCGAGATCCCGCTTGCGCCGTTCGTTGCGGTCGTCGATCTCGACACGCGCGTTGTAGCCGAACTGCGGGAACATGCCGCTGTTGAAGAAGCTGCCGTTCTCGACGAACCGGGTCTGCGCCTGCCCGCTGGTGATGCCGGTGGGATGGAAATCCACGCGGAAGCGGAAGTCGCGCTGCTCGCCGGGGGCCAGCGGCGCCTGCAACCGGTAGATGCGGTAGCCCAGGGGTTCGTCGTGGTGCGTCCGCGTCTGCCCGCCGAGGTCCACGTCGACCAGCGCGCGGTCCTCCGACATGCCGACGTGCACGTCGGCGATGGCCTCGGGATACGGGTTGCGCACGGTGTAGACGAGCTCGCCGGTCATCGACTGCGTCTCCGGACGCAGGTCGATCTCCGAGCGGCTGGCGACGATCCGCGGCTGCGGCAGCGACTCGTACTGCTTGTAGTCCCGCTCATAGCGCGCCTGCAAGTCGAGCTGGCCGTCAGGGGAGATGAAATCGTTGCGGATGTTGGTGTTCCAGAACAGGAAACCGCCGACCGCGACGAACGCCAGCACCGTCGCCGCGAGCGCCACGCCCAGGCCGCCGCGCAGCTGCGCGCGCATCCCGGCCAGCCGTTGCCGCAGGCCGCCATCGACACCGCGCACCCACAGCGCCGCGGCCAGCAACAGCAGGGCCGCGACGAACAGGCCCCAGTAGCCCTGGAACCACAGCTGCCCGACGAGGAAATGCCCGTAGCCGTTCATGTCCGAGTACGGCGCGTTCGGCCACGCGCCGATCGTGTAGAGGTTGTGGGTGTAGTCGAGCAGGCCGAGCACCGCCTGCGCGACGAGCACCAGCACCAGCAGGCCGTAGCCGATGAACTTGTTGTTGGCGAAGACCTGCAGCGCCATCGCCAGGCCGCCCATGACCACGTACGGGATCGAGTCGAATACCAGCGCCTGCGCATAGACCAGCGGCTCGAGCTGCACCTGGCCCTTGATCAGCTGCACCAGCATCGCCATCGCCATGCCGACAAGCTGGAACAGCGCGATGACGACCAGCAGCGTCAGGAACTTCGCCAGCAGCGGGATCCGGCTCGGAAACGGCATCGCGTCGACCACTTCGCTGAGCTTGGCGGCGCGCTCCTTCCACACCAGCTCGCCGGCATAGAACATCACGATGATCATCAACAGGAAGCTGTAGCTGCCGCGCAGCGCGTCGAGCATCTGCGAGGTCACCGGATAGACCGAGGTCCCGTACAGCGACTGCTGGAACAGCGCGGACGGGAAGAAGTTGACGATGCCGAACAGCAGCATCACCAGGAACGGCACGCTGCGCAGCACGCCCGCGGCATCGAAGCGCACCTGGCGCCAGGTCTGGCGCCACGCCGTCGCCGCGCCGAACACTGGCTGCACGCGGACCGGCGCGTGCGCCGGCACCACCGGAGCCGCAACAGGTGTGGCGACCGGCGTCCGCCGACGTCTCCACCACCTGCGCCCGGTCCCTGCGCGCTCGGTGCGGAACAGTGCGAATGCCGACGCGAACAGCGCGAGCGAAATGCCGAGCCACAGCGCGCGATTCGCCAGCAGGTAGCCCGACAGTGCCGGCAGGCCGGTGTTGCGCTCCTCGGCCGACCAGTAGCGGATCGTGCGCGTCAGCGCGCGGCCACCAAGCGGCTCGACCAGCGTCGCAAGCCAGATGTTGTCGATGTCGCGCATCAGCACCGCACTGGTGCCGTAGAGCACGAAGAACGCGAGCACGCCGATGTAGATCCCCAGGATCGACCGCGTCGTCACCGCCAGCAGCGCCAGCAGCGCGGTCGTGAACAGCAGGTTCGGCAGCACGATCACGCCAAGCGACCACAGATACGGCCGCAGCGACACCGGTCCCAGGCGTACCGGATCGATCCACAGCATGAACTGCGCGATGAACAGTCCGACCGCGATGACCACGAACACCGCCAGGCTCGCCAGCAGCGCCGCTCCCAGCCGTCCGAGCAGGTAGTCGCGCCGGCGGATCGGACCCGAGAACAGCAGATCCGCAGTGCCCTGCTCGAAATCGCGCAGCAGCGCGGTACTGACGAAGATCGGCACGATCAGCATCGTCAGCAGGGTGAACCCGCCGAACAACTGGGCGACGACGATCGGCGCGTTGCGGTGCACGTTGCCGATGGCACCGCCGATCTGCACCGCGTCGCTGGACGCCGCGCCGAATCCGAGCAGCGCGAACAGCACCGCGAGGAACCACAGCAGCGGCGAGCGGAGCTGCTGACGCAGCTCGAAGCGGAAGAATTCGAGGATCATGCCGGCCTCCGGTCAGGCGGCTTGCGCGGAGGCGGCCTGCTGCCGCGCCTGCAGGCGCAACCGCTGGAAGTACACGTCCTCCAGGTCCGGCGCGATCTGCTCGAACCCTGCTTCCGGCCGTTCCGCGCTGAACACGTGGATCACCGGACGGCCGGCGACCAGGCGCGTCGACAGCACCGTGTGCGCCGCCTCGTAGCCGGGCAGTGTCTCCTTGGTCACCTGCTTGCGCCAGACCTGCTGCGACAGCGCGGCGATGGCATCGGCGGGACGGCCGGTCAGCAGCACCTGCCCGCGGTTCATGATCGCCATCGTCGGGCACAGGTCGGTCACGTCCTCGACGATGTGCGTCGACAGGATCACCACCACGTCCTCGCCGATGGCGGCCAGCAGGTTGAGGAAGCGGTTGCGCTCCTCGGGGTCGAGCCCCGCGGTCGGCTCGTCGACGATGACCAGCCGCGGATTGCCGAGCAGCGCCTGGGCGATGCCGAAGCGCTGGCGCATGCCGCCGGAGAACGTGCCGAGCTTGCGCTTGCGTGCATCCCACAGGTTCACCTGTTGCAGCAGCCCGTCGACGACCTCGCGTCTCTGCCTGCGCGCGGTCAGCCCCTTGAGCACCGCGAAATGCTCGAGCAGGTCGAGCGCGCTGACCTTGGGGTACACGCCGAAATCCTGCGGCAGGTAGCCGAGCTGGCGACGCACCGCGTCCTTGTCGCGCAGCACGTCGATCCGGCCGTCGTTTCCATCCAGGGTCGCGCTGCCGGCATCGGCCGACTGCAGCGTCGCCAGCGTGCGCATCAACGAGGACTTGCCGGCCCCGTTGGGACCGAGCAGCCCGAACATGCCGCGCGGAATGTCGAGCGTCACGCCGTCGAGCGCGCGCACGCCGTTGGAGTAGGTCTTGCTCAAGTCCCGGATCGCAAGCATCGCAGATTCCCCATCTCGTCAGGCGCAGGCCCCATCCTGACCGAAACTTGAACGGGCCCGCATGGGTCGAACGTCACGTCGGCCCGAGCCGTCCGCATGACCTTCGACACCCCCGTCATCCGGCGGTCCGGGCGTAGAGTGTGGGCACACCGGGCGCGCGCCGTCCGGCGCTTTTCCTTTTCCGGAGTCCTGCCGTGACCGCTACACCGAATCGCCTGTTCCTGACCTGCGCCGTCGTGCTCGCGCTGTCCGCCTGTGGCGGATCCGCCACGCCCGATGCCACCACGGCGGCAACGCCCCAGGACGCGGACGCCGCGCCGGCGCTGACGCTCGACGAGAGCACGCTGCCGCCCTACAACCGCTTCCTGATCGACGACCTGGACGCCGCCGGCAACGCCTGCGTCGACTTCGCCGGCTACGTCAACGGCAAGTGGCTGGCCGCCAACCCGATCCCCGGCGACCGCACCTCGTGGGGCGCGTTCGAAATGCTCGACGAGCGCTCCACCGCCGTGCAGCACCAGCTCGCGCAGCAGGCGGCCGACGACGCCAATGCCACCGGCGTGGAAAAGCTGGTCGGCGATTTCTGGGCCACCGGCATGGACGAGGCGGCGATCAACGCGCAGGGCATCGCGCCGCTGCAGCCGGAACTCGAGCGCATCGACGCCCTGACCGATACCGCCTCGATCGTCGCCTGGCTGCGCGAGACCGCCGCCAAGGGCCAGGGCTTCCTGTGGGGCATCGGCGCGATGCCGGACTTCAAGGACTCGTCGGTCAACATCGCCGCCACCGGCCAGGGTGGCCTCGGCCTGCCCGACACCACCTACTACACCGCCGCCGACAAGGCCGACATCCGCGAGGCCTACGTCGCGCACATCGCCAAGGTGCTGGAACTGTCGGGCACGCCGGCCGACCAGGCCCGCGCGCAGGCTGCCGACGTGCTGGCGTTCGAGACCCGCATCGCGAAGGCCTCGAAGTCGCGCGAGGAGTTTTCCCGCGACGTCGGGCTGTACTACAACCCGATCGCGACCGCCGAGGCCGACAGGCTGACGCCGAACTTCCCGTGGACCGCATTCTTCGAATCGCAGGGCATCGCGGTGCCGGCGACGTTCTCGCTGTCGGTACCCTCGTTCCACCAGGAGGTCGACGCGATGCTGATCGACGTACCGGTCGAGCAGTGGAAGAGCTACCTGCGCTTCCATGTCGTCGACGGCGCCTCGCCGTACCTGTCGGATGCGTTCGCGCAGCAGAACTACGACTTCTACAACCGCATCCTCAGCGGCCAGCAGGAAATCGAACCGCGCTGGAAGCGGGTGCTCGGCACCATCGACAGCGAGGTCGGCCAGGCGATGGGCCAGCTGTACGTGCAGGTCGCGTTCCCGCCGGAGTCGAAGGCGAAGATGGAAGCGCTGATCGCGAACCTCAGCGACGCGCTGAAGGTCCGCATCGAGAACCTGGAATGGATGAGCGCCGAGACCAAGCAGAAGGCGCTGGAGAAGTGGGACACGTTCGAGCCGCGCGTCGGCTACCCCGACAAGTGGCGCGACTGGACCGGGCTTGCGACTAGCCGCGACAGCTACCTGGGCAACGTGCTGGCCGCGACCGAGTTCAACTACAAGTGGGACATCGGCAAGATCGGCGAGCCGGTCGACAAGTCCGAATGGGGCATGCGCCCGCAGACCGTCAACGCCTCGTACAACCCGCTGGCCAACCAGCTGACGTTCCCGGCCGCGATCCTGCAGCCGCCGTTCTTCGACCCCGACGCCAGCGACGAGATCAACTACGGCGGCATCGGCGCGGTCATCGGCCACGAGATGACTCACGGCTACGACGACCAGGGCGCGCGCTTCGGACCGACCGGCAACATGGAGGACTGGTGGACGCCGGAGGATTTCGCCGGCTTCAAGGCGCGCACCGGCAAGCTGGTGCAGCAGTTCGACGACTATCAGCTGCCCGACGGTCGCCACCTCAACGGCAACCACACGCTGGGCGAGAACATCGCCGACCTCGGCGGCCTGGCGACCGCCTACGACGCGATGCGCAAGGCCGCCGGCGACACGCCCGACCCGATGACCGACGGCCTGAGCCGCGACCAGCGGTTCTTCCTCAGCTGGGCCACGGTGTGGCGCCGCAACTTCACCCCCGAGGAACTGACCAAGCGCCTGGCCACCGACGAGCATGCGCTTGCCGAGTTCCGGGCGATCGGTGCACCGTCGAACCTGCCGGCCTTCGCCGCCGCGTTCCAGTGCAAGGACGGCGACCCGATGGTCCGCAGCGGCGAGCGCCAGGTCGTGATCTGGTAGGCGCAACGCGCAATCGAGCGATGCGACAGGGCCCGGCGCAATGCCGGGCCCTTCCTTTTTGGGGGTGCTTCGCAGATTCCCGGGCAGCCGCGACGCAGGTCGGGGCAACGCCCCCGACGCCGGAATTTCCGCCATGCCGGACAGGCGGGTCGTACGGCACCTCGCAAACCCGGCCGCCGCGCGCGTCGGCCCCGTGGGGCCGACCTGCAGGATCCGGGCGGTGCCTTCCCCGGCCAGGGTGCCTGGACGCCCCGGCACCCGGTTTCGCGCCGCCCGCGCTTGCTAGACTTGCGCGATTCCCGACGCACGGATTCCGCGATGCCGATCCATCAAACGCTTGCCCGCCCCGCCCTGCTTGCCGCCTCGATCGCCCTGCTGGTGGGCCTGAGTTCCGATGCCGATGCCCAGCGCCGCGCCGCGCCGAAGGGACCGCCGCCGGTGACCGCCTGCAGCGACTTCTACAGCTTCGTCAACAAGGACTGGCTGGCCGCCAATATCGTCGTCGCCGGCGACGGCACCCGCTCGGCGTTCGCCGAGCTGCAGGCGCTGGCCCTGCAGCAGCAACGCGACCTGCTCGACGAGGCGATGAACGCGCCGCAGAACGACATCCAGAAGCTGCTCGGCGATTTCTGGGCCAGTGGCCTGGACGAGGCCGCGGTCGAGGCCGACGGCGCCCGTCCGATCGCACCGCTGCTGTCGCGCATCGATGGCATCCGCCGTTCGCGCGACATCGCCCCGGCGATCGCCGCGCTGCACCAGGTCGGCATCCCGGTGGTGTTCCAGTTCGGCGCCGAGATCGATCCGGCCAACCTCGAGCACCACCTCGGCTACTTCGTGCAGGGCGGCCTGGGCATGCCCGACCCGGCCTACTACACGCGCGGCGATGCGGAAACGCGCGAGCTGATGACCCAGTACGCACAGTACGTGCGCAACATCCTCACCCTTGCCGGCACGCCGGAGGCACGCCTGGAGGCGGACACCGCGCTGGTGCTGGACCTGGAGACGCGCATCGCCAACGCTTCGCAGTCGCTGGCGGAGATGCGCGATCCGCGCACCCAGTACAACGTGGTGGAGACCGCCGGTTTCGCCAGGCAGTTCCGCCGCCTGCAGCTGGCCGATTTCCTCAAGGCGCAGGGCGTCGACGCGGCCACGGTGTCGATGGGCAACCCGGCGCTGTTCACGGAACTCGACACCCTGGTCAACTCGCTCAAGCCCGAGCAGTGGAAGGCCTACCTGCGCTTCCACATTGGCAACGCGATGGCGCCGTACCTGTCGAAGAGCTTCCGCGACGCCGAATTCGAGTTCCAGGGCCGCATCCTGCGCGGGGAAACCGCGCAGCAGCCGCGCCAGGTGCAGGTGCTGGGCGCGATCAACCGCGCCGCCGGCCCGATGGTCTCGCGCGAGTACGTGGCCCGCTACCTGCCCGGCCCGACCCGCGGCCGCGCGACGATGATCGCCCACCACGTGCGCGACGCGCTGGCCCGCGGCATCGACCGCAACAGCTGGATGAGCGAGACCGCCAAGCTCGAGGCAAAGGACAAGCTGGCCCGCACCCGGATCGAGATCGGCGCGCCCGAACGCGACATCGACTTCACCGTGCAGCCGATGGGCCGCGGCAGCTTCGGCAGCAACATGCTGATCGCCTCGACCTGGCACCACCGCGAGGAAATGAAGCGCATCGGCCAGGCCAACGCCGGCCGCCGCTGGGACGTGCTGCCGCAGACCCCGGCCCTGGCCTACGACCTGGCGCAGAACCGGCTGATCGTCTCGGCCGCGGTGCTGCAGGCGCCGGTGCTGGACATGGGCGTCGACGGCGCCGGCCACTACGGCGCCTACGGCGCCCTGGTCGGCCGCGAACTCAGCCGCGCGGTCGACATCCACGGCAAGCTGGTCGACCGCACCGAGATGGTCCGCACGTGGTGGACGCCGGCCGACGATGCCGCCTGGCTGACGACGACCGACCGGCTGGTGCCGCAGTACAACGCCTATCCGTATCCGGGCCTGAGCGGCACCTTCGTCAACGGCGCCCAGACCCGCGACGAGAACGCGGCCGATCTCGGCGGCGTGGAACTGGCCTGGGACGCATTCGTGCAGGCCAATCCGGAGGCGCAGGCATCGGGCAAGGAAGCGTTCTTCCGCAGCTGGGCGCAGCTGTGGCGCCAGCAGTCCTCGGTCGATACCGCGATGCACGCCGCCGCCACCAGCATCCAGGCACCGGGGCAGTGGCGCGCCAACGGCCCGCTGTCCAACCAGCCGGCGTTCCTCGAGACCTTCAGCTGCAAGGCCGCCGATGCCATGACCCGCAAGGCCGACGACCAGATCCGGATCTGGCGCTGAGAAGCAGGGGCCGGGGACCGGGGAGCCGCGGCTTTCCCGGTTCTTCGCCGCTGACAGGGAACGACGGCTGCCCCGATCTTGTAGGTCGGCCCCACGCGGCCGACGTGTGCGGCGGCCGGGTTCGCAAGGTGTCGGTGGACCCGCCTACCCGGCCTGGCCGGAAATCCGGTGTCGGGGGCGTTGCTCCGACTTACGTCGCAACTGCCCGGAATTCGGCGAAGAACCTTTTCCTGGCCTCTGACCTCTGATCCCTGACCCCGGCTTCACTCACAACCGCCGTACGTGCCCGCCGCGGCGCTTGAACGGCGGCCGCCCGCGCCAGTGCTGGATCAGCAACCAGCCGAACAGCATGCCGCCCAGGTGCGCGAAATGGGCCACGCCCGAACGGGTTCCGCTGATGCCCAGCACCAGTTCGACCAGGCCGTAGACGATCACCAGGGTGCGTGCGCGCATCGGGATCGGCGGGAACAGCAGCATCAGCCGCTGGTTGGGGAACAGCATGCCGTAGGCCAGCAGCAGGCCGAACACGCCGCCTGACGCGCCCAGCGTCGGATACGGGCGTCCGCCCTGGGCCAGCGCCCAGCTCACCACGCCGAGCTGGCACAGGCCGGCGCCGACCACGCACACCAGGTAGAAGGTCAGGAAGCGCTTCGGCCCCCACGTGTATTCCAGCTGCGGGCCGAACAGCAGCAGTGCCAGCATGTTGAAGATCAGGTGCGCCGGGCTGCCGTGCAGGAAGCCGTAGGTCAGCAACTGCCACGGCATGAACGCAAGGCCGCCCGCCTCCGCGCCGCCGACCGGCCACAGCATGAACGGATAGAAAGGCGCGTTGCTGGTCAGCAACTGCAGGACGAAGACCACGCCGTTGATGATCAGCAGCGTCTTCGCGACGGGCGACAGGTTGGTGAACATCCGGACTCCTGGGCAGTGCCGCACATGATACCGGCGCGCCATCCGCGCCATGTCGTCGTCGATCAGGATGCTGCGTCCGGCGGCCCCCACAGCGCGAGGTCGAGCGGCGTCTCCGCCGCCGGCATGCGTACCCGCCCGCGCGTCACCACCACGCCCTCGGCCCGCAGTCGCCGCACCTGTTCCCGGAACCCGGCCGTGTCCGGCGCGAACGCGATGCGGCCGTCGCTGCGCAGCACGCGGTGCCACGGCAGCGCCGGATCGGCGTTGTGACGCAGCACCCACGCCACCAGCCGCGCGCGCCCAGGCAATCCCGCGCGGCGTGCGATGTGGCCGTAACCGGCGACGCTGCCGGCGGGCAGCGCGCGGATCGCGTCGAGGATGCGGGTGCGGGAGGCGTCGCCGCCGTCTTCATCGCCCCTGTACGAGGTCATAGCGTCGCCAACGGACTCAGGTGCGCGCGAAGGCGCGCATGGCATGCACGATCCGGCCGATGACGTAGAGCACGAGTCCGCTGAAAAAGCTACCCATCGCCAGCCAAAGAAGCAGCTGTCGCGCATTGAAATCCGCAGGCCGTGCCATGAACACCACGGCCCCGCAGCCCAGTCCGAGCAGGATCAGGACCAGTCCGCACTTGAGATAGATATTGGTCAAACCGAGTCGGGACACGGGCACATCCGCATGCAGGTGTCCGTCGACTCTAGCAGACGGCAGGCAGGCGCGAGCCGCGGGACGTCACACCCAGCCGAAATGATGGAACGCGCGGTACAGCCCATAGGCGATGCCGCCCGACATCGGGATCGTCAGGATCCATGCCCAGACCATCTTGTTGACCACCGACCACTTGATCGCGTTCAGGCGCTTGGCCGTGCCCACGCCCATGATCGCCGACGAGATGTTGTGCGTCGTCGATACCGGGATGCCCAGCGACGACGCCGCCAGGATCACCGAGGCGGCGCTGGTCTCCGCGGCGAAGCCGTGGATCGGATGCAGCTTGACCAGCTTGTGGCCCAGCGTCTTGATGATCCGCCAGCCGCCGGCCGCGGTGCCGGCCGCCATCACCATCGCGCAGGTGATCTTGATCCACAGGTCGATGTCGCCCTGCGCCAGCGCCGCGTCGGAAGGGTGCAGGAACCCGAGCCAGCCGGGCAGGTTGTCGAGCGTGCCGACGCTCTGCGCGCTGACCAGGGTCAGCGCGACGATGCCCATGGTCTTCTGCGCATCGTTCATGCCGTGCGCGAACCCCATGCCGGCGGCGCTGACGATCTGCGCCTTGCCGAAGAAGCCATTGACCCAGCGCGGTCGCGCCAGCCGCGCGAGCACGCCGCCGGCGCGCGCCATCATCGAGATCGCGAAGAACAGCACGCCCATCATCAGGAAGCCCGCGGCGAAGCCCAGCACAGGCGAGCTGACCATGGGGATGATCACCTTCCACAGCAGGCCGGCGCTGCGCCAGACGGGCTCGGCCGGCTCCGACCAGATGATCGCGTGCCAGTTGTCGTGCGCCGCCGCCAGCGCGGCGCCGACCAGGCCACCGATCAGCGCGTGCGACGACGACGACGGCAGCCCGAACCACCAGGTGATCAGGTTCCAGACGATGCCGCCAAGCAGCGCGCACAGGATCAACTGCGAACCGACGTCGACGACGCCGGCGTCGATCAGGCCCGAGGAGATGGTCTTGGCGACCGCGGTGCCCATCAGCGCGCCGATCAGGTTCATCGACGCGGCCAGGCCGACGGCCTGCATCGGCGACAGTACCTTGGTCGCGACCACGGTCGCGATCGAATTGGCGGTGTCGTGGAAGCCGTTGATGTATTCGAACACCAGCGCGGTTGCGACCACGATCAGCACGAGGGTCAGCATCGGAGGCGGCCCGTCAGGAGTTCTTCAGCACGATCTCGAAGGCGACCACGCCGGCCTCGCGGCAGCGGTCGATGGCCTTCTCCAGGATCTCGAAGAACTCCTTGAGCAGGAACATCTGCAGCGGATCGAGCTTGCCCGAGTAGATGTCGCGGTAGAGCTCGAGCATCAGCCGGTCGGCCTCGTTCTCCAGCGCGCGCAACTCGTCGTTGAGCGCCTTCATCGGCTCGAGCTTCATGGTCTTGATCTGCCGGACCATCTTCACCACCACGCCCGAGGCCTGCTCGAGCATCGCCGCGCGCGGCGCGAAGTCGATGTGCTCCAGGTGCTGGGTGGCCAGCGCGTAGCGGTCGGCGAACTTCTCGATCTGCTTGGGGATCTTGTACAGCGCCGACCCCAGGGCCTCGATGTCCTCGCGCTCGATCGGGGTGATGAAGCTGTCGACCAGCGCCTGGCTGATCTTGTCCGAGGCCTCGCGCTCGCGCAGGCGCGCCAGCTTGAAGGCGTCCAGCGCCGGCTGCCGGTCGGCCTCCCGCAGCATGGCGTGCAGCGCCTGGGCGCTGTCGTGCGCGGCGACGGC
The DNA here is from genome assembly GCF_021191695.1 of Proluteimonas luteida. Taxonomy (GTDB): domain Bacteria; phylum Pseudomonadota; class Gammaproteobacteria; order Xanthomonadales; family Xanthomonadaceae; genus Luteimonas; species Luteimonas luteida. The sequence continues at coordinate 12,857 of NZ_JAIWPT010000022.1, read as the reverse complement.
CGCGTCCTCCAGCAGCGTGTAGAACTGGTTGCCTTGGCCGAAGATCGTTTGCAGGGAGAACATGCCGCCGCCTTGATTCCATGCCCCAGCGGGGGGCTGGGCGCTTGCACGAAGCGCGAATTATGACGGTTCGGTTACAGTTCCGGCCAGTCCCACCCTCCGCGCCGCCTGCGCCCGGCCCCTGCTATAGTCCGGGCCGCGCCCCAACGCGCTGCCAATCCCCCATGGACGACGACCCTAGACTTTCCCCGGCCCGCGCGACCTGCCCGCGGCGCCCCGCCCTCTCCGCTCCGACCGGACCGGCGCCCCCCGGCCGCCTGGCCCGCTGATGCTCGAGTTCCTGATCGTCCTGGTGCTGATCGCCTGCAACGCGTTCTTCGCGCTGTCGGAGATGTCGGTGGTGACCTCGCGCAAGCCGCGGCTCAAGCAGCAGGCGCAGGCCAGCGCCGGCGCCCGCCGCGCGCTCGAGCTGGCCGAATATCCCGAACGCTTCCTGTCGACCGTGCAGGTCGGCATCACCCTGGTGGGCATCCTGACCGGCATGTTCGGCGGCGATGCGATCGGCATGCTGATCGGCAACTGGCTGGTCGGGCACGCACCGTTCCTCGGCCGGCACGCGATGACCGTCGGCCTGGTGCTGGCGGTGGGCCTCATCACCTTCCTGACCATCGTGCTGGGCGAACTGCTGCCCAAGCGCCTGGCGCTGCTCGCGCCGGAACGGGTGGCGGGCACGATCGCGCTGCCGATGCAGATCCTGTCGCGGATCGCGACCCCGGTGGTCTGGCTGCTGAGCAGCAGCACCCGCGGCCTGCTGCGGCTGCTGCGGCTGCACGAGACCGAGGCCTCGCAGGTCACCGAGGAAGAGATCCGCATGCTCGTCAGCGAAAGCCACGAGCAGGGCGTCATCGACGCCGACGAACGCAACATGGTGAACCGCGTGCTGACACTCGGCGACCGCGACGCGGAAAGCCTGATGACGCCGCGCAAGCGCATCGCCTGGCTCGACATGGCTGCCAGCTTCGAGGACAACCTCGCCGAGATGCGCGCCACGCCCTATTCGCGCTATCCGGTCTACCGCGGCAGCGACGCCGACGTCGTCGGCGTGCTGGAGATCAAGTCGCTGATCGACCGCCTCGACGCGCGCGAGTTCGACCTGTTCAAGTACCTGCGCGAACCGCTGTTCGTGTCCGAGTCGACGCCGGCGATGAAACTGCTGGAGATCCTGCGCGAGGCCCAGCAGTCACTGGCGCTGGTGGTCGACGAATACGGCGACATCACCGGCATGGTCACCGTCAACGACGTCATGGAGGCGGTGATCGGCCGTACCCAGAGCAGCGACGCGAGTCCGCTGGTGGTGATGCGCGAGGACGGTTCGATGCTGGTCGACGGCAGCCTGACCACGGACAACCTGCGCGAGCTGCTCGGCGGCGGTCCGCTGCCCGGCGAGGACGAGCATATCTTCCATACCGCCGCAGGCATGACGATCGCCCGTTTCGGCCGCATCCCCAACGTTTCCGAGCATTTCGACTGGCACGGCTGGCGGTTCGAGATCGTCGACCTCGACGGCCCGCGCGTCGACAAGCTGCTGCTGCAGCGCGTGGCGTCCGACGAGACGGACGATGACCACGGACGATGAGGCTTCCGGCCCGCACGGGGCCGGACGCAGGGAGGCCAGCACCCGCGAGCTGCTCGCGGCGATGGCGTCCGGCGATCCCGGCGACCCGCTGCGGTTCCGCGACCTGTTGACCGGCCTGGGCCGGCGCGCCTTCGGCATGATGCTGTTCGTCGCCACGCTGCCGGCGTTCATCCCGGTGCCGGGCGTCGGCGGCGCCATCGGCGGCCCGCTCGTGGTGCTGGTCGGCGTGCAGCTGCTGATCGGACTGCGCAGGCCATGGCTGCCGCGCCTCCTCGGCGAGCGTGGCCCGCACCGCAGCGCGCTGCAGCGCTTCGAGATCCGCCTCGAGCCCTGGTTCCGGCGCCTGGAGCGGGTCAGCCGGCCACGCATGCAGGCGCTGCTCGACGGCCGGCTGGCGACCATGTGCACCGGCCTGCTGCTGGTGCTGCTGGGGGTATTGCTGGCGCTGCCGATCCCGTTCACCAACTACGTGTTCGGTGCCCTGCTGCTGGCCTTCGCGCTGGCGCTGCTGGAACGCGACGGCGCGCTGATGTTGATCGCCTGGGGCGGTGGCAGCGTGGCGATCGCCTTCTTCGGCATCCTCAGCGGCGCCCTGGCGACCGCCGCGACCGAATGGCTGGGGCGGCTGTTCTGAGCGGTCGCCGTGGCCGCGCCGGCCTCAGCGCAGCAGCCTGCCGAATTCCTCGGCCGACATCGGATAGCCCAGCCAGTAACCCTGGGCGAGGTCGCAGCCGCGGTCGCGCAGGATCTGGAACTGGCCCTCCTTCTCCACGCCCTCGGCGACGACGGTGATGCCGATCGAATGCGCCATCTGGATGATCGCCGTGGTCAGCGCCAGGTCGTCGGGGTCGCGCAGCACGTCGGCGACGAAACTGCGGTCGATCTTGACCCCGTCCACCGGCACCTCGCGCAGGTGGCTCAGGCCGGAGAAGCCGGTACCGAAGTCGTCGAGCCAGATCTTCACGCCCAGCGCGCGCAACGCGGTCAGCACCTGGCCCACCCGCCGCTCGTCGCCGATGATCGCGGTCTCGGTCAGCTCGACATGCAGATGCCGCGGATCCAGTCCGCAGGCGCGCAGCGCCGTCTCCACGCCGTCGGCGAACCCCGCGCCGCGCAACTGCCGCGGCGACACGTTGACCGACACGAACAGCCCCGCCCAGCGCTGCGAATCCTGCTGCCAGGCGCGCGTCTGCACACAGGCGGCATGCAGCACCTGCGGCCCGATCACGTCGATCAGCCCGCTTTCCTCCGCCACCTCGATGAACACCGGTGGCGCGATCACCCCCAGTTCGGGATGCTGCCAGCGCAGCAGCGCCTCGACGCCGACCAATACGCTGTCCTCCATGCGGAACACAGGCTGGTAGGCCAGGCTCAGTTCGCCGCGATCCCAGGCGCCGCGCAGGTCGTGCTCCATGCGCACCCGCCGCTCCATCGCCTGGTCCATCGCCAGGCTGTAGAAACGGTGGCAGTTCTTGCCCGACAACTTCGCCTGGTACATCGCGATGTCGCCGTTCTTGAGCAGCATCGCCGCGGTCAGCGCGTCGTTGGGGAACAGCGTGATGCCGATCGAGATGCCCAGGAACACCTGCCGGCCCTGCACCAGGATCGGGCGTGCCGCGACCTCGGTCAGGCGCGCAGCCAGCGTACTGGCCAGTGCGCCGAGGTCGTCGGTGGCCGCCTCCGGCAACTGGACCAGCACGACGAACTCGTCGCCGCCGAAGCGGGCGACCAGCGTATCGCCGTGCCCGCTCTCCTCCACGGTGGTGATGATGCGCTGGGTGAACTGCACCAGCGCCTCGTCGCCGGCGTCGTGGCCGAGGGTGTCGTTGACGCGTTTGAAATCGTCGATGTCGGCGAACAGCAGCGCCAGGCGACCGGCGGCACCCTGCATCTCCAGCAGCCGCTGGTCGAGGCTCTCGCGCAGCGCCCGCCGGTTGGCTAGTCCGGTCAGGGGGTCGGCATAGGCCATGCGGCGGATGTCGCGGTCGTGGCGCGCGATGCTGTCACGCATGCGGTCGAACGCCCGCATCAGCTCGCCGATCTCGTCGGCGCGGCCATCGACCGGAATCCGCGCCGCATAGTTGCCGGCCTCGATCTGCTGCGCCGCCGTCGCCAGTTGGCGCACCGGACGCACCAGCCGCCGCTGCAGCCACAGCGCCATCACCAGCACCAACGCGATGAAAGCCGCCAGCAGCAGCGCGACCGAAGTCAGATGCCGCTCGTGGATCAGGCCCAGGCGCTCTTGCATGGCGGCGACCACACCGGCCTCGTCGGCACGCGCGGCCGCCAGCGAATAGCCGATGCGCACCCCGCCCAGTCGCTCGTCGCCCATCAGGATTGGCATCGAGACGTCCAGATGGCCCTGGTCGCCCTGGACATGCATGCCGGTCGCGGCGATGGCGGCCTCGGCGAACGGGCCATCCATCCGCTGCCCGTAGACCACGATCTCCCGACTGCCATCGTGGACGATGTTGCCGTCGACGTCGTAGACCAGCACGTAACTGACGTCGGGTTGCCGCAGCACATTGCCGATGATCGTGCCGATCGCCTCGAGGTCGAAGTAGTACAGCGGATTGGCCAGGGTATCGGCGACCTGCACCGAGATCGCCTCGCCGCGCGAGAGCAGCCGCTGCGAGGCAAGCGCATGCATCGACTGCCGGCTCAGGGTCACGATTTCCCGCTGCATGCGCTGCTGCTGCCACAACAGCAGCGCCGAGACCAGGATCACCATCGACAACATCACCGCGCCCAGCGCGAGAAAGGTCAGCTGCAGTCCGGGACGCAGTTTCATTCGATGTCCCTGACCACGCGCAGGGCACCGCCTCGCAGTTGCTCCAGGTCGCGACGGACCCCGGCATCGATCGGCAGGAAACCGGTGGTGCCGAAGAAACGCCGCAGCGGCTCACGCGCGTCCGGATCGTCGCTCGCCTGCAGCAGTACCTCGCGCAGGCGCGCGGCCACCCGCCGGTCCAGGTCTCCGCGCACCATCTCGAGCGCGCGGGGGAAGTCCGGCGTCTCGTGGAAGACGACGAAGTCGCGCTTGAATGCCGCCGGCACGCGATGCGGATCGGCCCAGTCGAGATCGCTCATCGTGCCGGCGTCGATCAGCCGCTTGTGCACCCAGGACGCGGTATTGAGTTCGGAACGCGCGAACAGATAGCCGACCGACCCCGCGGCGGGCTGGTCGGTCGGCGACAGCAGGATCTCCAGCGGCAGGCCCAGCGCGAGCAGTTCCGCGGCCGGCACGAAGTAGGCGCTGGTCGACTGCCGGTTCTGGAACGCGATGCTGCGTCCGCGCAGGTCTTCCAGCGAGGCGATGCCGCTGTCGCGACGGGCGAAGTAGATCGTGTGGTAGCGGCTGACGCCGTTGCGCTCGGTCAGCACCAGCGGAGTCGCGCCGGCGCGGGATTCGAGCAGCGTCGCACCGCTCGCCGTCTCGGTGACCCAGTCGACCCGGCCGCGCCGCAGATAGCTCTGCATCTGCTGGGCGTCGCGCGCCATCAGGATGCGGCCTTCGGTGATGCCGACATCGCCCATCCGTGCGACCACGAAATCGAGCAGCGGCTTGAGCTGTTCGTAGTGCGCCTTCGGATCGTCGCTGATCCGGCCCAGCACCAGCACGTGGCGCTGGTCCGGGGCACCGCCCGCCCGCGCCACCGGCTGCAGGAGAACGCACACCAACAGGACGGCCAGGACTCCGATCAGGCGACCAGGGATGTGCGGGAAACACGCGGTCACGAAGCGGTCCGGGCCTGGAATCAAACGGCGAGCCTAGCCGAAACTCGGGCCACGCGACAGCACCCCCTCATGCACGCCCCGCGTCGCGCGCCAGCCGGGCCATGCGCTGGGCATCGGCCAGGATGCCGCGCAGCAGGCGGATCTCCTTTTCGTCCAGTCCGGTACGCACGAACAGCCGTCGCAGCTTGCGCATCGCCGACGCCGGTGCCCGCCCCTTGTGGAAGTCGATCGCCTCCAGCGTGTCGGCGAGCTGGGCGAAGAAGCCCTCCAGTGCGGCGTGCGGCACCGCGCCCGCCGGCAAGGCCGCGGCATGTACAGGCATCTCACCACCTGCGCCCAGCAACGCAAGCCGCAGCTCGTAGCTGAGCACCTGCACCGCCGCGGCGAGGTTCAGCGAGCTGTAGTCGGGATTGGCGGGGATGTGCACCGCCGCATGGCACAGCTGCAGTTCGGCATTGTCCAGGCCGGTCCGCTCGCGACCGAACACCAGCGCAACCTCGCCGCCGGCGACCGCCTCGGCATGCGCCATCGCCGCGGCATCGCGCGGGCGCAGCTCGCGCAGTTGCACGCGTCGGCTGCGCGCGGTGCAGCCAAGCACCAAGCGACAGTCTGCGACCGCCTCGGCCAGCGTATCCACGCGCAGGGCCGAAGCCAGCACGTCGTCCGCGCCGGCCGCCATCGCATCGGCGTCCGCATGCGGGAACTTCTGCGGCGCCACCAGCACCAGCCGGCGCAGCCCCATCGTCTTCAGTGCCCGCGCGGCCGAGCCGATGTTGCCTGGGTGCTGTGTGCCGACCAGCACGATGCGGACGTGGTCGGCGGCCTCTGTGGCGATGTCCGGAGGGGCGTTCATGGGCGCATGCATGGCGCGAATGGTAAACTGCGTGGCCAGCCCAAGCGCTGGCAACGCTCTTTTCCCCCTCTGATTCCGACTGCGCCCGGAGCCGTCCGCGATGCAACAACCTGCTGTCAACATCATGATCAAGGCGGCACGCGCGGGCGGCAACGTCCTGCTGCGGCACATGCACCGCCTCGATGCGCTCAACGTGGTCGAGAAGGAGCGGCTGGACTACGCCAGCGAAGTCGATGGGCTGGCCGAGGAAGCGATCATCAAGGAACTGCGCCGGGCCCATCCGGACTATGCGGTCCTCGGCGAGGAAGGCGGCGCCAAGCCCGGCCGCGGCGGTGGCACCCGCTACACCTGGGTCATCGATCCGCTCGACGGCACCAGCAACTATCTGCGCGGCTTTCCGCACTGGTGCGTGTCGATCGCGCTGGTCGAAGGCGGCGAACCGCTGCACGGGGTGATCTTCGACCCGCTGCGCAACGAATTGTTCACCGCGACCCGCGGTGCCGGCGCCCAGCTCAACGAGCGCCGCATCCGCGTCGCCGAGCGCAAGGACCTGTCCGGCGCGGTCATCGGCACCGGCTTCGCGCCGCGCGAGCGCAAGCGTGTCGGCGCCCAGCTGCGCTGCATCGAGGCATTGCTGGAAACGGCCGAGGACGTGCGCCGCACCGGCTCGGCCGCGCTCGATCTGGCCTACGTGGCCGCGGGCCGCAGCGACGGCTATTTCGAAGCCGGCGTGCATCCCTGGGACATCGCCGCGGGCGCGCTGCTGGTGCGCGAGGCCGGCGGCCGCCTGTGCGACTTCAAGGGCGCGGCGACCGGACCGATGAATGTCGCGCCCGCCGGCGGGCGCCAGCTGGTCGCGGCCAACATCAAGCTGATCGAACCACTGCAGAAGACCATCGTCGCCTCTGGCTACGCCAAAGCCTTCGACTGATCAGCGCGGTCGCATTCTCTCGGAATGAAATGACCGGCCATTCGGCCGTTGAACACGGAACCGTGGAACGGATGCCGGCGATGGAACCGATACGGGAATCCGGAAGGCACGAAATGGTGCCGCAACTGCGGCCTGCTGCGGCCGCCACACCAGGCGTGGCCGTCGCCGGAAAGATCGTTTAGCGGCGCCTGAAAGACCCAGTCAGCGCAAGGCGGGGCACGAGGGGCGCCTGCAGGCATGCCTGTCGTCCCGAGATGCAGCGGCCTGCCTTCATCTGCAGGCGCCAGAGCGCCGGGCCGATTCCTCTCGCTGGGCTGCCCGGGACCACGAGCTGCAGACGGTTTGACGGAAGATCCGCCCGTACCCGTCGCTTTTTCGCAACGAGCTTTTGCTACGCGACAGCTCCCGCGTCGGGGGCGTTGCCCCGACCTACGAGGAATCCCGGGAGCACTTGGGAAGCGCCAAAGAAAAGCCCGGCGCGAGGCCGGGCTTTCCTGTGTTGCTGCTGGACCCAGATCAGTTCTGGACGTTCAGCTCGGTACGGCGGTTGCGCGCACGGCCTTCCGGGTTGTCCGAACCGTCGGCGTTGGTGTTCGGCGCGATCGGACGGCTCTCGCCGTAACCCACCGGACCCACCAGGCGGCTGGCATCGATGCCATTGCTGGTCAGGTAGTCGTACACAGCCTTGGCGCGACGCTCCGACAGGGCCTGGTTGTACTGCTCGGTGCCCTTCGAGTCGGTGTGACCAGCGACTTCGACGCGCAGCTCGGGATAGCGGCGCAGGATCTCGACAGCCTCGTTCAGGATCGCCACCGCGTCAGGACGCAGCGTCGAGCGGTCGAAGTCGAAGTTGACGCCGTTCAGATCGATCGTGATCGGAGCCGGTGCCGGAGCCGGTGCCGGAGCCGGCGGCGGCGGCGGCGGAGCCGGCGGTGCCGGCGGGGTCGGCGGCGGGCCAAGCGGAATCACGACGCCAACCGAAGCGACGATGTCGCTGAAGTAGCTCTCTTCCTGGTTGTGCGGATAGCCCGCCCAGTCCTGCGATCCGGTGGCGGCGACGCTGTTGTCGTCGAAATCGGCGCGATAGGCGACTTCGGCACGCACGGCGACGCGCTTGTCGAAGGTCGTCTGCAGACCGGCACCGACCTTGGCCGCCAGGTTGCCATCCTTGCGCTTGCCCGGCGAGTCCGGGCTCGGGAACGCGTCGAACTCTTCTTCCGCACGCTGGTAGCCGACACCGAACAGCACATAGGGGTTCCAGCCGCGGCCTTCGGAGATGAAGTGACGACGGAAGTCGAAGGAGATGCCGTACTGGCTCCAGTTCAGGTCACGATTGGCGCCGTCGACGCTGCTGTCGAAGCCCGGGTTCTGATAGTTCAGCTCGGCGTCGATCGACCATTCAGGGCTGACAAACTTACCGAAACCAATGGCACCAAACGGAGTGTCATCGGTACGACGATCCTCGTCCTGGAAGTTGTAGCCAACCGAACCGGTGAGGTACCAGCGGTCGTCGAACTCCTGCGCACTGGCGGTGTGCGCCAGGCCCAGGCCGCCGAGCAGCGCGGCGCAGAGGAGTTTCTTGTTCATATTTGTTCAGCTCCTTGAAAAGGGGGAATGCGTCGGGGCATCAAATGAGGCGTTGAACGCACACGCCTTGGACATAGCCTAAAGTCAGGACTGTGAAGGCGTTGTTAACGCTAACATAACGGTTTGGGGCTGCCAACAGGACCGACACTCCTCCGTTCATCCCGCCTTGGGAAATGCGAGGAACTTATCAAGCCTGCCGCGGCGCGATCATAACAGCGCGCACGGACACACAAGTGAAACACTGGGATCGGCCCGACAGGACACGCCTGCGGATACGCAACAGTCATTGCCGGCCTTTCCTTGCCCACGGTCGCCACCGCGTGCCCTACGGGGTCGTGACGGCGCCTCCGCTGTTCCCGGATGACGCATCCCCGGATGGCGGACGAAGGCAGGCGGCGCACAGCTCGCCATCCCCGCGGGTCCGGTCTGCGGGTGCAGAACAACACCCGGTCGGAATACCTGCCGATGCGGGGAATCTGGCGAGCACGCCCGCCCCCCACTACCCTTGGCAGATTCGGCGATTCGCCGCGACCGCAGCCCCGGCGCCGTCCCCCCATCCCGAGGAATCCGCATGAAAGCCGTTGCCCTGACCCGCTACCTGCCCATCGACGATCCGCAATCGCTGTTCGATACCGAATTGCCGGTGCCCGCCCCCGGCCCGCACGATCTGCGCGTGCGTATCGAGGCGGTATCGGTGAATCCGGTCGATACCAAGTTGCGTTCGCCGAAGCCGCAGCAGGAAACGACGCCCCGGGTCCTGGGCTATGACGCGGCCGGCGTCGTGGATGCGGTCGGCAGCGAGGTCGACGGCTTCGCGGTCGGCGACGCGGTCTGCTACGCCGGCGACGTCACCCGTCCCGGCAGCAACGCGCAGTTCCAGCTGGTCGACGCGCGCCTGGTCGCGCGCAAGCCGGACACGCTCGATTTCACCCAGGCCGCGGCCCTGCCGCTGACCGCGATCACCGCGTGGGAGCTGCTGTTCGAGCGCATGCCGTTTTCGTTCGACGGTGGCGGAACCGGCAGGTCGTTGCTGGTCATCGCCGGCGCCGGCGGCGTGGGATCGATCGCGATCCAGCTGGCGAAGCTCGCCGGCTTCACGGTGATCGCGACCGCGTCGCGCACGGAGACGATCGCCTGGTGCCGCGGGATGGGCGCCGACCACGTGATCGACCACCGGGCCGAACTTGCGCCGCAACTCGAGACGCTGGGCTTCGACAGCATCGACGCTGCCATCAACCTCGCCGACACCGACCGCTACTGGGAGCCACTCGGCGAACTGCTGGCACCGCAGGGCCACGTCGGCCTGATCGTCGAGCCTTCGGGCACGCTGAAGATCGGCGACCCCTACAAGGCCAAATGCATCGGCATCCACTGGGAAATGATGTTCACGCGCCCGCGCTTCCGCACCGCGGACATGGGCGAGCAGGGCCGGATCCTCGCCCGGGTCGCCGCGCTGGTGGACGCCGGCAGGCTGCGCGGCACCCTGCACGACGTCCTGTCGCCGATCGATGCCGCCAACCTGCGCGAAGCGCATCGGCGGCTGGAATCGGGACGCACGATCGGCAAGCTGGTCGTCGCCGGCTGGGACTGATCCATCCCGAACCGCATCACGCAGCCCGCCGCGCTGGAATGCGACGCGCCCGTCCGGTGCCTATGGCCGGGCGCGTCGCCGGACCGGCCGCCCCCCTCCGCGGAAAGCCCCGCCAATGCCCGCGCTCCAACGTTCCGGGACGCCGATGGGATCCCGGGCACCGGCGCCGCGCGCCCCCTGATGCGGGATGGTGCCCGCAGGCACGCCGGCGCATGTCGGCGGTTGCCAGCCCCGGGATTTCCCGGCACGCTGCGCCATCCATACGCCAGCGTATCCATGCCATGACGCCAGCCACCGGCCAGCCCGTCGACACCGCATCGCCCTATCCGCACCTGTTCGCCCCGCTCGACCTCGGCTTCACCACGTTGCGCAACCGGATCCTGATGGGCTCGATGCACACCGGGCTGGAGGACCGCGCGCGCGACTTCCCGAAACTGGCGGCCTACTTCGCCGAGCGCGCCGCCGGCGGCGTCGGCCTGATCGTCACCGGCGGCTTCTCGCCGAACATCGAGGGTTGGCTCAAGCCGTTCGGCGGCACCCTGTCGTGGGGCTGGCAGGCACGCCGCCACCGCCAGGTCACCGATGCGGTACACGCGCACGGCGCGAAGATCTGCGCGCAGTTGCTGCATGCCGGGCGCTACGCCTACCACCCGCTGTCGGTCGCCCCGTCGAAGCTGAAGGCACCGATCAATCCGTTCACGCCACGCGCGCTGTCGGGCCGCGGCGTGGAACGCACCATCGCGGCCTACGCGCGGGCCGCGGCGCTGGCCCGCGACGGCGGCTACGACGGTGTCGAGGTCATGGGCAGCGAGGGCTACCTGATCAACGAGTTCGCCAGCGCGCGCACCAACCGGCGCAGCGACCGCTGGGGCGGATCGCTGGCGCACCGGATGCGCTTCGCGACCGAGATCGTGCAGCGCATCCGCGCCGCGACCGGGCCGGACTTCGTCGTCATCTATCGCCTGTCGATGCTGGAACTCGTCCCCGACGGCTCGGACTGGCAGGACATCGTCGCCCAGGCGAAGGCCATCGAGGCCGCGGGCGCGACGATCCTCAATACCGGCATCGGCTGGCACGAGGCGCGCATCCCGACGATCGCGACCTCGGTCCCGCGCGCCGCGTTCGCCGGCGTCACCGCGAAACTGCGCCCGCACGTGTCGCTGCCGCTGGTCGCCACCAACCGCATCAACACGCCCGAGGTCGCCGAGACGGTGCTGGCCTCCGGCGGCGCCGACATGGTGTCGATGGCGCGGCCGCTGCTGGCCGACCCGCAATGGCCCGCCAAGGCGCGCGCGAACCGCGGCGAGACCATCAACACCTGCATCGCCTGCAACCAGGCCTGCCTCGACCATGTGTTCCAGAACCGCACCGCGAGCTGTCTGGTCAATCCCCGCGCCTGTGCAGAAAGCGAATTGCACTACCTGCCGGTCGCGGCACCGAAACGCATCGCGGTGGTCGGTGCCGGCCCCGCGGGCCTGGCCTGCGCGACGATCGCCGCGCAGCGCGGGCATGCGGTGACCCTGTTCGAGGGCGCCGACGAGATCGGCGGCCAGTTCAATCTGGCCAAGCGGATCCCGGGCAAGGAGGAATTCCACGAGACCCTGCGCTATTTCCGCCATCGCATCGCCGAGACCGGCGTCGACCTGCGGCTGTCGACGGTCGCGAACGTGGAGATGCTGCTGGCGTTCGACGAGGTGGTACTGGCGACCGGCGTCGAACCGCGCGCGGTCGATTTCCCCGACCACGACCATCCGAAGGTCGTCGGCTACCTCGACGTGCTGCAGGGACGTGTGGTGCCGGGGCGACGCGTCGCGATCATCGGCGCCGGCGGCATCGGCTTCGACGTCGGCGAATTCCTGGTCGAATCCGGCCCGTCGCCCAGCCTCGATCCGCAGGCCTGGATGCGCGAGTGGGGCGTCGATCCCACGTTCGAATCGGCCGGCGGCCTGACCGCGCCGGCGCCCACGCCACCGGCGCGCGAGCTGTGGCTGCTGCAGCGCAGTGCCGGCAAGCCCGGCGCCCGGCTGGGCAAGACCACCGGCTGGATCCACCGCAGCACGCTCAAGCACAAGGGCGTCCACATGCTCGGCGGCGTGCGCTACCTCGGTGTCGACGACGCCGGCCTGCGCATCGCCGCCGATGGCAGCGAGCAGCTGTTGCCGGTCGACCATGTTGTCGTCTGCGCCGGCCAGGAGCCGCGCCGCGACCTGCAGGCAGGCCTGCAGGCCGGCAACCGCGTCGTGCACCTGGTCGGTGGCGCGGACGTCGCCGCCGAACTCGATGCCAAACGCGCAATCGACCAGGCCAGCCGGCTCGCCGCACGGCTGTAGGCACGGGCGTAGGGCGGGTCTTGACCCGCCAATCCGGGAACCGCGCGCAGGACTTGGCGAATCAAGACCCGCCCTTGTGTCTTGGAGTCAGCCCTGATCAGGCAGACTCTCCCGGTGATCCGGGAGGTTCCGACGATGCCGTACCCGCCCTGAAGCCATCGAGCTTGTTGCGTAGATTCGGCACGTCGGAA